>DASWNL010000031.1:0-2984 GCA_036399215.1 Abditibacteriaceae bacterium | reverse complement strand
AGGGCGACTGGCTTCCCCTTCCTTTTTGTCTTCACCTTTGGCTTCGGTTTTCTCAGGCATAAAGCGCCATTCGGCACCGGCAATTGGAGATAGCGTATCCAACGCCACGCCGCTGAGCCACAGTTGATTGTCTTTGATGGCAAGAGCCACTTCTAAGCGTGGCGCCGTGTTATCAATGGTAAACGGCAGACTAATCACGTCATCGCGTTGCGGGTCTTCGGGATTGCGAACCGCATCGTTGCCTTCCACTTTTACGACATACGTCCCATCCGGCCATTTAGCGGTGTCGAGTTCATAATTCGCTTCTGTATCCTTGGCAACTTCCAACGGCTTCCAGGTCGCGCCATTATCAGCCGAAATCTGCACGCCATAGCGCAGCGAATCGTTGTCCGGGTCTTTGCCGCTCCATTCGATTTTCTTTTTGGCGCGCCAAAATTCGCCGCCTTTGAGATTGGTCAGGGTAATAGTTGGCGCTATATTACGGGCACGATAAAGAATTTCGACACGAGCTAAGGCAGGAACACCCGATTCGGGATTGAGTTGGGCACGATACTGTAAAAAGCGCGCATTGGGCGAAGCCACGCGCCATTCACCTAAATCGTTTATCAACGCGCCCTGCCAGGCACTCCAGGTTTTATCCGGCTCATTGGTATTACCACTGCGCGTTTCCAACGCTACGCCGCGCCCGGTAAAGCGCAAGGCGCCCCAGCGCACCTGCGTTTTCGCGTCCAGAACCGGCGAAATGAATGTGCCCATCGCCCGGTCACGCAGCGAAACACGATAAGCCGCGCCGCTATTGCCAGTGCCAACCAATAAATCACCATCCGGCAACAGAGCAAGAGCCAGCGCTTGTTGTTCTTTTGCTTCCAGCACGCGCGCAGCGATGGTATCATTGGCGTTTTTACCGGGCACTACCAGATAAACGATACCCTTATTGCCTGTTGCCGCCAAAATGCCGCCATCCGGCGTGCGGCGCATGGAAAAAACAGCCTGCTGCGGCGAGGCATACAATTCTTCTACGCCACCCGCAGGTGTCCACCGATAAACCGTGCCGTTGCCGGACGTGCCAAAATAAACGCCTTCTGGCGCTGCGGCCACCGCTAAAACTTCGCTATCTAAAAGCGGGTTGGACGACAGGGGAGTTTCAAAAAGTGCCTGAGTTGTGCCGGTTGAGGCATCTACCTTTAAGAGCACTCCGTCATCGCCTGTCCCCGCAAAAATCGAATCACCCCAAACCGATAAAGCGCGCACATGTTTTTGCGGCACGCTCGCCAGTAAAGCGCCGCCTTCAGCAAGCGGACGCGCATCGTTTTGCTGAACTTGCAAGCGCGTAGCAACATCGCTCAAGCGAAAAATCTTACCCTGCTCGCCCCCGGTTCCGACCAACAAGCGCCCCTGCTCATCCCATTCCAATGCCCAGATATATTTCTGGCCGGAATGGAAGATCGAATGGCTCATACCATCCGGGGCTATCTTCATCAGTTGCCCGCCGGGCGCCAAAGCCATGTAAACGTTGCCGTTTTTATCAGTTGTTAATGCCGTAACCGCCACTTTATTGCTTTTATCACCGCTGTAGAGCAACGTCCGCGTGCCATCGGGCGCGATTTTCCACAGGCGCGCCGTGTTGCCTGTCCCGATAAAGACATTGCCCGCTCCATCACCGGCAATGCCCCACACAAAGGGTTCAGGCGTGTTGGCGAGGGTTTTCTTGCCTGGAGCGAGGCGAACCTGCCCATCGCTGGTTAAAAGAGCACGCTCAAAGCGGCCCTGCATAAAATCGGCACCATCGTCATGCACCCACGACTGCGCCGGACGGCCTATCGTTTTCGGATCAGGCGTGGGCGTTGGCGTGGGTGTAGGCTTGGTATTCGGCGTTGTGGGCGGCGTTTCCGGCGGATTAGCCGGCGAAGGAACCGTGGCGCCACTGCCTGGTGGCGGAGGAACCGTAATGTCTTTTGGTGCCACTTCCGGCTTCTTGTCCTGCAATGTCTCGATTTGCTCTAAAAACGGCGCGTCATGGAGCCAATTCTCAAAAGTTGCCTTGCGCCTGGGCACAAACACGGCGGGCACATTCAAATCAATGGCTTCATCTGGCCCGCGCGGCGCTGGCGAAGCTCCCGGCGTGCCCGGCGTTGGTGCGGTTGGTGGCCGCACGCCGGGCGGCAGAGCGGAACCTGGTGTTGTAGGACGCGCCGGCTGGTCGGGATTTTCGATGGGGATTGCCAGTAACTGCGAACCGAGAATCACCCAACCGATTTTTTCGCGGCGTTCGTCCACTTCGTTATATGCGCTAATGCCCGTAGATTGTGCAGTTCGCATCAAGCGCGCCCACGAAGGTGGCGGCGAGGCCAGCTTTTCTTGATCAACTTGCAGATAAGTTTCCGGCCTCGAAGCGACAACAACCAATTCGTCGAACGACCCCAGCCTGCGAAAGGCACTCACTAATTCCGGCAAAGTGGTCGGGTTGGGCGGCGCCCCTCCGGCGCGCGTTTGCAGCGGCCAAAAACTGGTAGCCGGCCCGGCGGCCACACGCATCAGGCCGCTTGGCGCGCCTTCGGGCACCTTGAAATCAAAAGTGCGCGAGAAAGTGCGGCCCGGCGTGTCGGTTGGCTCGAAGATCGCCGATATTTGCACCGTTTCACCCGGCTCTACTCTATTGCGATTGGCGACTAACTGCTTAAGTAGCGCCGTCTTGCGCTGCGCCTCAACCTTGACCGCTAAATCAATGCGTTTCAGATTGCCGCGCGCGAATTCGTTGTTTTGCGTCAGCGAAATGCTTTGCGCCAAATCTACCATCGCCGCGCCCGTCACAGGCTCTTGCGAATATAGATAATTCTGGCGTTTGATAGGCGCGGCACCTTCAAGTTCAACATTGAGGCTAATGCGCACCATTTTGTCGGAGGGTTGGCCCAATACGGTTTCAATGGCATCGGCGGCGGTTGACATCACCAGTTGCGGCGTGAGCATGGGGTCTTTCATGATGC
>DASWNL010000030.1:0-5882 GCA_036399215.1 Abditibacteriaceae bacterium | reverse complement strand
GACCAGTTTTTTACGCTTCGGCAGTGGGAAGGCATCGCGCCTTTTCCGCGAGTTGAAGAATCGGAGCACGACACTACCAATCCCGGACATGGATCAACTTCGCTAAGCGCCGCTCTGGGCTATGCCGTGGCGCGCGATGCTTTGGGCGGCGATGAAACTGTAGTAGCCGTGATTGGCGATGGTTCCCTAGTGGGCGGCATGGCTCTCGAAGGCTTGCACCAGGCGGGCAACATGAAGCGCGACATGATTGTGCTGCTCAACGACAACGAAATGGGCATCAGCCATAATCATTCGTCCTTAGCCGATTACTTGCGGCGCGTGCGAACCGATCCGGCTTATCGCAACACACGCCAGCATCTGGAAGAAGTCTTCAAAAAGCTGCCCGGCGGTGAAATCGTTATCGAAGGCGGACGGAAAATTCGCGCCGGCATTAAAAGCATGGTTGTGCCGGGCATGTGGTTTGAAGAGTTGGGTTACCATTACATCGGCCCGGTTAACGGCCATTCGATGCCCGAACTCATAGGTGCTTTAAAAACCGCGCGCACTTTGGGCGGCCCGGTTCTCATTCACGCCGTCACCAAAAAAGGTAAAGGCTGGGAAAAAGCCGAAGCCGACGATGGCCAAATCAAGTGGCACGCCGCAACGCCCGCCGATTTTAAACTACTGGGCAAAGACGAGCCGCAAGAAGATCAGGCTGGTCTTGTCAAACCCAAAGCGCCGCTTACCTACACGCAAGTTTTCGCCAATACCTTAATTGAACTGGCCGAAAAAGATTCGCGCGTTGTTGCCATTACCGCTGCCATGCCGGGCGGAACCGGCATTGATAAATTCATCGAAAAGTTTCCTGACCGTGGTTTCGATGTCGGCATGATCGAAGAGCACGCCGTTACTTTTGCGTCGGGAATGGCCCTGCGCGGCTTGCGTCCGGTTGTGGCGATTTATTCGACGTTTTTGCAGCGCGGCTACGACCAAATTTTGCATGACGTTTGTCAGGTCACCAAAGGTGGCTTGCCCGTCACTTTCGCATTAGATCGCGGTGGCTTTGTCGGCGAAGACGGCGCTACGCATCAAGGACTCTTCGATTTAAGTTATTTGCGCTCCATTCCCAACATGACTATCATGGCGCCGAGTGACGAAGGCGAACTCAAGCGAATGTTAGCGACCTGTTTAACACTCGAAGGCCCGGCAGCCATCCGCTATCCGCGCGGCACAGGCGAAGGCATAGATTTAGACAACGTGCCGCTTGAACCTTTAGCCATTGGCAAAGGCCAACTCCTACGAGACACCGACGGCGAGTTGGAATTAGCCGTTATTGCCATTGGTTATAGCGTGCAACCGGCACGGCAAGCGGTAGATGTTTTGATTGGTGAAGGGCGCCGTGTAGCCCTGATGGATGCGCGCTTTGCTAAGCCACTCGATGAACAATTGATTTGCGATCTGGCACGGCGCGCAAAACGAGTTGTGACTGTTGAAGAAAACACCGCGCACGGCGGTTTTGGGTCAGCGGTCATGGAATTGTTGCACAATGAAGAGATTTTGGTGCCGGTTACGGTTTGCGCGGGGCCGGATGAGTTTGTGCATCATGGAGCGCAAAAAATTCAGCGTCGTGAATACGGCCTCGATGCTGATGGCTTGCTCTATAAAATGCGCACCGTTCTCGAACGCAAGCGCAAAACCATTACGGAAAAAACCAAGGCTACAGCAATCACTTAAACACTCATTTAGTAGGCAAACAAAAGTAAGCCGCACTTGTCGAAAGCCTGTTGAAAGTCAGAAAAGGACAAAAGTCAATGCCGCGCTACAATAGCGCGGCTTTTGTTGGAGGAATCGAACGATGAAAAGACGTATGGAAAAGGTGTTTCTTTTGTTGGGCGTGGCGGGTGGCGTTTTGACTCCCACTATTCAAGCGCAGGAAGCACCACCGGCAACAGCACCGGCAGCAGCGGCCTCAACAGCGGCGCCTTCGGAAGCCGACGCCAAAACGCAGGCGATTCAAGCCTATAATGCCGGTCTGGATGCGGTTCGCAAAAGCGATTGGGTCACAGCGGCCACCAATTTTGAAAAAGCCGTCGCACTGGATGCCAAAGACACCAGTTCGTTCATGTTTTTGGGCTATGTGCGTTTAAAGCAGGAAAATTTCGACGCGGCTTTGGCAGCCTTGCAAAACGCGGAAAAGATGATTTCGCCGGCTGATACCGCCGGCAAAGCCACGCTTTATAATAATCTGGGCCTGGTTTATTGGAATAAGAATCAGCCCTCAGAAGCCATTGGCGCTTATAAGAAGGCGCTTGATTTCGATAAAAAAGCCAGCGATGCGCAATACAATCTGGCCTTTGCACTTCTGGCACAAAAACGCTACGCCGATGCGGTGCCGCATTTAGAATCGCTGGTCAAAGCCTCAACCGACCCGGCCATGCAAGCCGCGCTTTATGATGCGCTCGGCGAAGCCTACGAAAACCAGAAAAACTGGGCCGGCGCGCTGGGTGCTTACACCAAAGCCATCGAAGCACTGCCTAAAGAGCCGGCTTATCATCTTCATAAAGGCTTAGCTCTGATTAACAGCAATCGCAAAAACGATGCAGTGCCGTTTTTGAGCGAAGTTATCAAATTAGACCCGCAAAGCACCGACCCTCAAAGCGCCGAAGCGTTTCTGCAACTGGGAGCCATTTTCATCGAAAGGCGCAACTGGCCCGAAGCGCAGGACAAGCTCACCCGCTATGTCGCGCTTCGCAAAGACGATTCACTGGGTTGGTTCAATCTGGGCGTGGCTTACGATTACGCCGGCAACTTCGATAAGGCTCTTGAGGCCTACGCCAAAGCCCAAAAGCAGGATGAAAAGAACGCTGCTATTCGCAACAATGTCGGGCGCATTTATTTCAAGCGTGGCAAGTTCGACGAAGCCATTACCGAGTTGAAAGAAGCCTTAAAACTTGATTTGCAGTCGCCGGACGCGCGGCATAATCTGGCAATTGTTTATTCCGAGCAAGCGCGCGCCTTAGCCGAAGCAAAAAAAGACGCCGAGGCCAGAGAAAAATACAAAACCGCCGAAAGCGAATGGCGGGCGCTTTTAACGGCTACCGAACCGCAATGGCGCGGCGAAACCGACCCTGGGCGCAAAGCGCAGCTTGCTTCGCTCCTTGCCGGGGCACGAGCCGGATTAGCCGAAAACTTTCTGAATCAGAAAGACTATCGTAACGCGGTTTTTGAATACACCCAGATGCTGGTAGCCGCGCCCGATAACCTTACGGCGCGCATCAACCTGGGCCTGGCTTTGTATTACGACAAAAAATATCCCGAAGCCGAAAAGGTTTACCGGGACATCATCGCACGCGATAGAAACAACGCCACGGCTCATAACAATTTAGGCGCGGTTTTGGAAGCGCAAGACAACCGGGCAGGCGCCCTCGAAGCCTATCGCAAAGCCACTGAACTCGACAAAAACTACGCGGAAGCCAAAAACAATCTGGATCGCCTGATGCAGAATACGAAGGTGGGGTAGTTGCAAGTTCAAGGTTCAAAGTTCAAAGTTGAAAACTAACCTTGGACTTTGAACCTTGAACCTTGAACTATGAACTCTTTAGGCATATTTGCGGCGCCGGGCAAGGCGCGGGCGCGCGGATTGGTTTTGCAATTGGTCGCGCTTTGCGAGGCTGCCAAAATTCCGGTTTGCCTGCCCATTTCCTGGGCACGTCAAATTGAGCGGCCCGAACTGGGCGCGCCGGATGAAACTGTCGCTTCGCGAGATGCCTTAGTCGTTTTCAGCGGTGATGGCGGCATTCTCGCTGCCGCACGCGCGGCGGCACCTTTTGGCACCCCGATTTTGGGCGTGGATTTAGGCCGGCTGGGTTTTCTCTCTTCTGTTCGCCCCGAAGAGCTTGAAAGCGCGTTTCACATGCTGCGCGAGGGCGCCTTTGAAACCGAAGAACGCCTGATGCTGAATGCGCGGGTTCTGCGGCGGCGCGAAAGCATGGAAGGCCAGGGAACGCCTTGCGAGATCGGGCCGCGCTCCATTATTGGCGCAAATTACTGCGAAGTCGGCGGCAGTTTAGGCTTGAATGACGCCGTTGTCGCCAAGAGTGCTCTCGCTCGCATTTTGCGCCTCAATATCTACGTCGAAGGTGAATTGGTTGCCGCTGTGCGCGCTGACGGTCTGGTCATTTCAACACCGACCGGCTCAACGGCTTATGCGCTTTCTGCCGGTGGGCCTATTGTGCATCCCGGCGTGCCGCTTTTATTGATGTGCCCGATTTGCGCCCACACATTAATGCTGCGTCCCTTAGTGGTTGGCCCCGATGAAACCGTTGAAATATTGGCTGAATGGGAAGGCGACGAAGTGGCTCCCGGCCAACTGCACGCCATGCTCACTGTAGATGGGCAAATCGGCTTTGAACTCAAAAGCGGTGATATTGTGCGGGTGCGCCGCGACCCAACCGTGGCACGCCTTTTAGTAGCCCCTGGCGATGGCTTTTATTCGCGCCTGCGCCAAAAACTGCGCTGGGGGGACTGAAGAAGGATGAATGCATACGGCAGGAGGCAGGGCTAAATGACACAAAATTACGAAAAGCATTATTCACTCTGCACACCGCTTCCCGCCGTCCGCCTCCTGCCGTCTATTAGCCGTTCTCACTTGCTATAATCTTTTGCAGAAGCCATGCAAGCTGACGATGTCATTTCCGCTGATATAACAGCGTCTAAAAACGATACTAACTTTTCCTCGACAGATGGAAAGTTAGATTCTATAAGCGTGCCACGTCTCAACGTGAGCGGCACCCTGAGCGGCAAAAGCACCGCTGACGCCGCTATCACAGCGCATCGCTTGCGCTTGCTCAGCGACATTGGCCTGGCGCTCTCTGCTGAACGCGACATTCATCGCTTGCTGGATTTGATTCTCAAAATTGCGCGCGAACTGACCACAGCCGATGCGGGTAGCATTTATACAGTGCAAACCACTGCCGATGGCGTGAATAACGATACAAAGCAAAACGCCGCGTCCGAAGACGGCATTAATTTGCATTTTCGCGCCGCCCAGAACGACTCCAAGCCAAAACTCAATACCAATGTCACGTTTCCCGTTTCCTCATCGAGCTTAGCCGGCTGCGCCGCGTTACAGGGCGATACTTTGTGCTTTGAGGATGCCTATCAGTTGCCGCCGGACGCGCCTTATCGCTTCAATCCTGATTTCGATCATAAAAACGGCTATCGCACTAAAAGCGTTTTAGTGGTGCCCCTCAAGAATCACGCGGGCCGCGTCATTGGCGTTTTGCAATTGATCAATCGCAAGCGCGACGCGCGCATTAACCTGGCTCCTGATGGCGGTGATGTAACTGAAGATACCGTGGCCAGAGAAGTCGTGCCCTTCGATGAAGAACGCCTTGAACTGGCAGCGACGCTGGCTTCGCAAGCCGCTGTCGCTCTTGAAAACACGCAACTGCTGGAACAAATTGAAGCCTTGTTTGCCTCGTTTGTGGCAGCGGCCTCTTCTGCTATTGAAGACCGCGACCCCAGCACCAGCGGCCATTCGCAGCGTGTTACGCGCATGACACTGGCGATGGCTCAGGCCGCTTCGCAGGCGGATGAAGGCCCATTCAAAGATGTCACATTTACCTCCCAGGAGATGCGCGAATTAAGTTACGCCGGACTATTGCACGACTTTGGGAAAATTGGCGTGCGCGAGAAGATTCTCACCAAAAGCCACAAACTCGAACCTAACTATTTTCAAGGCGTGCGCGACCGCTTAGTTATCTTAGCACGCGATATAGAAAAAGCCGGCGCTGAGCAAAAGATTGCTTTGCTTTTGGAGTTGCCACAAGAAGAAGCTGTCCTTGCCATGCAAAAGTGCGATGAAGAAACGCGCCGCCAGGTCGCCCGAATCGAAGAAGATA
>DASWNL010000029.1:0-8410 GCA_036399215.1 Abditibacteriaceae bacterium | reverse complement strand
AAAATGCGAAATGATAGCGCAGGACAGTGCCGAAAACGCGCGTCAGGGCGATTTCAAACCCTAAAATAGCCGCCGCTACCAAAGCCACAGCCGGAAAAAGATGGCGTGGAGCGGAATCTGAAAGTGTGGAGGAAGGGAATTGGACTTCGGAGTTTTCGGACACATCAAAATTTTAGCGGAAACGGCCTGTGACGGTTTTTGATCTTCATCTTAAAAGAGCGCGTTTGCCGACGATTTACCGGCGGCCTGTCTTGCTTTACACTGAAACGGTCATGGCGAACGACCTTCAAGAACGCATTCAGGTAGCAAGCTATTACTTTGGTAATTATCATCCCAACGATGCGCGCAACCAAAAACAGAAAGGCCAGGGATGGAGCGAATGGGAACTGGTTAAAGCCGCGCGCCCACGCTTTGCCGGACATGAGCAGCCCAAAGTGCCATTATGGGGTTATACCGATGAAAGTGACCCGCAAGCCATGGCGCAAAAGATTGATGCGGCAGCCAATCACGGCATAGATGCTTTTATTTTCGATTGGTATTTCTACGATGACGGCCTGTTTTTAGACCGTTCGATTGATGAAGGTTTTTTGAAAGCGCCAAACAATGCGCGCTTAAAATTCGCTTTGATGTGGGCCAATCATAACTGGACGGATATTCACCCTTATCATCACGGTAAACCGGCGGCTCTGCTCTATCCCGGCAAAGTCACACCGCAAACGTTCAACAAAATCGGCGATCACGTCATTAAAGATTATTTTCTGCATCCCTCTTATTGGAAAATCGAAGGCAAGCCGTATTTCTCTTTTTACGATTTAACGAAATTGCTCGAAAGTTTTGGTTCGGTTGCTGAAACACGTCGCGCTCTGGATAATTTTCGCAACAAGGCAACGGCGGCAGGCTTGCCGGGCCTGCATCTTAATGCTGTCGTCTGGGGCCAAACAATTTTGCCCGGTGAAGAAACTGTAGCCGACCCCGCGCAGTTAGTGACGGATTTAGGTTTTGATTCGGTTACGTCCTATGTGTGGATTCATCATGTGGGCCTGCCCCAACAACAAACCGATTACAACGAAGTGCGAGATGATTACTTTCTCTACTGGGACAAAGCCGAAACCACTTTTAAGGTGCCTTATTTCCCCAATGTTACGATGGGATGGGATTCCAGTCCACGCGCCGACCAGACACAGGAGTTTGGGCACTTTGGCTACCCATTTATGAACACCATCGGCGGCAATACCCCGCAGCGTTTCCGAGAAGCCTTGGAATTTACCAAACAACGCCTGCAAAACCGTGAGAATGGCCCTCGCATTCTTAATATCAATTGCTGGAACGAATGGACAGAAGGCAGCTATTTAGAGCCGGACACAGTAAATGGCTATGGCTATCTGGAAGCTATCCGCGATGTTTTCAAGGAAGAAGGTAGAAACCGCCTCGTAAGACTTGATAAGTAGAAGAAGTTGTCATTCCCGCCCCGCGGGAATCCATAAGTTGGCCTGTTTGCAGCACAAGACTGTGAACACTCTTCTCTATGGATTCCCGCGGGGCGGGAATGACCAATCTCTTTTGCTCCCCGGCAAGCCGGGATTAAATCTCACCTTGTTGACTTTACAAGCTGCTGCTTAGATTGCTTCTATTTAATCGGCTTCTTGCACTTTCCAGTCGCCCAGCACGTTGCTCATTGTATAACGCGTCGCCTCTTCGGGTATAAGCCGTTTGGCCCAGGGCACGCGCGTTGATAAATCAATGGCTTTGCCGTCTGGTGTCACACTGGCGTATTCAGCATAACGCACGGTTTTTTCGGCTTCGGGCTTGTCCCAGTTATGCCAGCCTGTTGGTGAAATCGCGTCGTGGATTTGCGTATGCAGCCAAACAGTGCCGGCATACTCGCCCCAGGGGCGGCCCAGCATGGTTTTAATGCCCGGCTCTGCGGTAATTTTGCAATGCGAAAACACCAGACCGAAAGGCTGCTCTTTCGGGGTTCGGGCAGCGGTAATCCAGCCCCAATCCAGAGCATGAATATGGCAGCGCTCAAACCAGGCTGTTGCTTCGCCGTAAATGAAATCCGTGCGTCCGTTGATAAAACATTGATCAAAAAACTGGCGGCCACTGCGCACGCGAACCGTATCCTGATAGCCCAGAAAACGGCAATGGCGAAATAAGGCACGATCCGCATCTACATAAATCGCTAAGGCTTGCGCCACACGCGGCGCGTTGTTTTCAAAAGTGATGTTTTGGGCGCGAAAGTCAGCGCCGTAAATAACAACCGTAGCACTGCCTGTTGCGCCCGCTTTTCTGCCGTCTGCTCCGATTGACTCCTGATGCAAGTCGTTGGTCAGCACCGTTTTTTCCGCGTCTTGGCCTGACAACGTAATAAATGGCTTATTTTTCGGAATAACTACGTGCGCTTTATAAACGCCGGGCTTGATCAAAATCACAACACGCTTTTGATTATTAATCGGCACGGCGTCTATGGCCTCTTGCAAAGTTTGGAAATCACCGCTCCCATCGGCAGCGACAACCCAATCAGGAACCCAATCTGGCCGCACGCTTTTGGCTTCATTAGCGATAATTGCACGCGGCATAAAAGCTAACAACCCTGTCATAAAACTAAATAAAAGAAGGACAACAATTTTCGTCATAGCATTCAGTTTTTAATTATTTTCCAGCCTACCGGAAGTCCAGGTAAGATTGTGAACCGGCGCTAAAATCTCCAGCACATTAGCCAGTAATTCTTCATCGAGCGGTTCTTCCACAACACGCAGGTCTTGTTGCACTTGCTGTGGGTTTGCCATGCCCATAATGGTAACGGGAATGTTGGCATTGCCAACCGCAAATTGCAAAGCAAGCTTGCTAATATCGCTGCCCCGCTTATGGCAAAGACGCGCAGCCTCGGCACATTTCAGTCTTAATTCCGCCGGTGCCGGATGCCATGACGGCGGCCCGGCATTGCTCAATAAACGCATTGATAAAGGCGCCGAATTGAAAACGGCAATGCCGCGTTCTTCAAAAGAAGGCAAAGAGTCTTCAAGCGATGTATCGTTCAAACAGTAGTGACAGTAGGACTGAATTTGATCGACCTCGACTTGCTCGCTAACGCAGCGCAGTAACTTGAGCGGCAAGCCGGTAATACCAACAAAACGAGCTTTGCCCTGCTCCTGCACTTTTCTTAAAGCGGGAATGGTTTCTTCGATGATTTGTCTGGCATCGCCGAACTCCATATCATGCACTTGAATGAAATCCACATAATCCACGCCTAAGCGTTGCAGGCTTTCATCCACACTTAGCTTCACGCGTGCGGCGGAAAAATCGAAATCTTTTTCTTGATAACCATAGCGCCCCACTTTGGTGGCGAGCAGGTATTTGTCACGCGGAATTTCGCGCAATGCCTTGCCCAATATGGTTTCAGCTTTGGTCAGGCCATAAAACGGAGAAGTGTCTATGAGGTTGATGCCGTTATCAACGGCAATATGCACGGCGCGAACGCCTTCGGCTTCATCAATCTCCTCAAAAACCGATCCCAGTGAAGAGCCGCCAAAGCCTAAGATCGAAACATTTACTCCCGTGCGACCTAATTTGCGATATTGCATGGTTTTAGTTTTCCAGAGTTTGCACGATGCCAGGATATATGCTCAAAATCAAGAGGTGAAAACGATGAGAAAAATCCTTTTTTGTGTTTGTCTGCTGTCAGTTTTTGTCGCACTCTCAACACGCGCACATCTCCATGCACAGCCCGGCACTTCGCAAATTATTTTCGACGATCAACTGCAAAACGGATGGCAGAATTGGAGTTGGGCTAAAAACGCTTTGGACAACCCCAACCCGGCGCGCGGCGCCCGTTCGGTGCGCGTGCAGGCCGGGCCGTGGACGGCGCTTTACTGGCACCATGCCGCCTTCGATACGGCGCCGTTTGAAGCATTGAATTTCTGGATTCATGGCGGCGAAGCCGGCGGCCAAAAGTTGCGCGTTGTGGGCCTGCGTGGCGGCAAGCCGGCCAATGACACGGGCTTTTCCATTCCGCTCTTGACTGCTAAAGAGTGGACGCAAATTAGCGTTCCCCTGGCAAAACTCGGCGTAGAAAACGTTCTGGATTGCGATGGCTTTTATCTTCAAGAAAACGAAGGCAAAGAACAGCCGGTTTTCTTCGCAGATGATTTTCGCTTAGTAACACGAACCGGCAAAGCGCCCGAAGCTCCTTTGGCCGCGCCCGTTACGCTGCGCTTGGATGCTAAAGCGCCGGGCCAGGCCATTTCGCCTTTGATTTACGGTGTGAACGCCATGGACGGCGATATTGCTGGTGTTTTGAACGAATTGAACGCACCCGTTAATCGTTGGGGCGGCAATGCCGTCACGCGTTATAACTGGCAACAAAACGCCAGCAATCGTGCCAGTGATTGGTTTTTTCAATCTATCGGCAGCCAGAGCGCTACGCCCGGCGCCGATGCCGACTATTTCATCAGTCAAACGCGGCAGGCCGGCGCCCAAGCCATGCTGACAATCCCTCTTATCGGCTGGGTGGCGAAAACCGGCCCCAACCGCGAAAAGCTGGCCTCGTTTTCGGTTGCGAAATATGGCCCGCAAAAATCCACCGACGCCCAATGGATGCCCGATGCAGGCAACGGCATCAAGCCGGATGGCAAACACGTTACCGGCAATGACCCCAACGACGCCAATTTAAAAGTAGATGCGGCCTGGATGCAGGGCTGGTTCAATCACCTGAAAGCCAAAGGCGCGCCGCGTTATTATCTGCTGGACAACGAAGCCGCACTCTGGCACGAAACGCATCGTGATGTGAGACCCAATGGCTTTACCCTGCGCGAAATGCGCGATTTGGTCATTGAATACGGCACGCGCATTCGCAAAACCGACCCAAACGCGCTGATTGTGGGGCCGGAAGAATGGGGCTGGCTCGGCTACAAATACTCCGGCGCCGATTTTCAACACGCCGCCAAAAACAATAACTGGACGGAGTTTCCCGACCGCAAGGCCAACGGCGACCAAGATTATATTCCCTGGCTGCTGGGGCAACTCAAAGCCCATGAAAAGCAAACCGGCGTGCGCTTATTAGATGTGCTCAGCGTGCATTATTACCCTCAAGGCGGCGAGGTTGGCGATGACGTTTCGCCCGCAATGCAACTAAAGCGCGCCCGTTCGACGCGCTCGCTGTGGGACGAAAATTATGTTGACGAATCGTGGGTTAAAGAGAAAATCGCGCTATTGCCGCGCTTGAAAAAATGGCGACAGGCAGCCGACCCTACGTTACAACTTGCCATTACCGAATATAACTGGGGCGCGGAAAATCACATCAGCGGCGCTCTGGCTCAGGCCGAAGTGCTGGGCATTTTTGGGAGAGAAGGCCTGGACATCGCCACGCGCTGGATGGCGCCGCCACGCGATTCACTTGTTTGGAACGCCATGAAACTGTTGCGCAATTACGATATGAAAAAGAGCGCCATTGGCGACCAAAGCCTGCCTTTATCCGTTCCTGATCCTGACACGCTATCGGCCTTCGCCGCGCGCCGCCTGGCCGATGGAACTCTTACAATTTTGGTGTTGAACAAGCGATTAAACGAAGGGGCGCCGTTGCGTTTGCAAATTGATGGCTTTGAAAGCAAAACCACGCGGCATTATCAATTAACGGCGCGTAATGTTCTGCATCAAGAGCCAAATATCAGCATGAAAGCGAATTTTCTCGAAGTAACGCTACCACCGCAGAGCCTGAACTTATTCGTGCTGGATAAGGTGGGCTTTTAAAACCTCATCTTTTGCCTGCGTAGCTCACCTTGTATTCCAGGGGCTTGGAGCCGGCTCGTAGATTGGGCCAGTAAAACGTGGAGTAGAAAGATACCATTCTGGATAAGCTATCCAGCCATTCATCCAACAAAAATTAACAATACAAGCTCCCAGAATCAGCAACGCGAAAAACAAGACCAACCATTGCCGGAGTTTTTCATATTGGCGAGAGCGCCTAAGAGCCTGTTGATGCTCAAACGGAGCACCACGCAAATTGTGACCTGACGATGAAAGCCTAATTAGATTAAGAAATGGCGGTTTCATGACCTCTCAGTAGATAGAGTCAACAAAGCTCTCATATGTGAAAACAGTTCCGTGAAACTCAAGGGCTTATCCAGATAGAGATTTGGCCTGCAACCGGCATTAGTAGCAGAGCACTCATCTCTTAATCCCGACAGGGCAATGATCGGTATGGACGGATGAACTTCACGCGCCGCCATGCAGACTTGTGCGCCGGTGCCATCCGGTAAATACCAATCTGTGATGACCAAATGCACCGGCTCGCCCTTTAAATAGTCATGTGCCTCGCTAACCGAGCCTACTCCCTGCACAAAATAGCCCTCTATGCTTAATCCAATGCTCAGGGCAGTTCTCAAATCAGAATCATCTTCTACAATCAACAGGCGAGCCAATGGCATGGGAGGAACAGGATTCTCTGCTTTCATGCCTTCCTTATTCCTTATTCGCCCCAACCTTACTAACTTCCCTGACCGATTCTTAGCGATTTCATCCCGATTATTTTTCTTTACGGGGTTACTGAAAGTTGCAATTGGATATTATCAGGTGCCCAACGAGCTATACAAAAGATCATGGACGTGCAAAAACAGATGCTCCATGCGAATGGGCTTGGGCAGAAAAACATCCGGCCTGCACTCGATAATGGTCTGTGACCTTTCATTCATGGCACCGGACATTACAATAACGGGCAAGGGGCGCCGGGTGGCGCGTGCCACTGCGCAGACTTCTCCACCATTGCCATCGGGTAAAACCCAGTCGGTAATGAGTAAATCGACCGGCTCTTGCTCCAGGTGCGCCTGCGCCTCCTGAGATGAACTTACCACCTGAACCTCATAGCCCTTCATGCTTAGCCCTATACGCAGCGTGGCCGCAATGCCGGCATCATCCTCGACAATGAGAACACGGCCTTTACTGTTCAATTTCCCATCGGAATTACTCATTGTTTTAGCCCCGTTTTAGCCTTCAATTTCACCAACGACTGCACTACATCTGTCTCCGCTTGCAGAAGACAATCCCTCTTTTAGAAAGTTGGGTCAGGGTCTGTCACGATTTGCCTCAATCTGGCTGTTTCTAAAACCACCGAGCGGCTCGCCTGATGGTTCACCCGGTAATCCGCCTGGCTGTGTGTTTGTTATATCCTTGATGGGTTGTGGCGCCAACTGTTTCGCTGCGATGCGTTTCGATAACAGCGACTGCACGCTATTGCACAAAACATGCATTCTGATGGGTTTGGTTAAAAAGAGAACCGGCTGGCACTTGATGGCAGCCTTGGTCTGATGGTTTAACACCGCCGACATCACTATAATCGGCAGGTCAGGGTCAATAGCACGTGCCATTTTGCAGACTTCATCGCCAGTGCCATCCATCAGAAGCCAATCCAGAATCATTAAGTCCACCGACTCGCGGCTAAAATACTCCTGGGCCTCAGCCACAGCCCGGACTACTTGAACTTCGTAGCCGTCTAAGCGCAGTGCCAAGGCCAGCACCGCACCAACATCTATATCATCTTCTGCAATGAGCACCCGGCCTTTGCTATTTCCCATTAGAATCTCATTCTGCTTTCTCAATTCATCAAATAGTTTGTTCACTGTGGCCCACACCTGGTTGGCGCTCGTTGAAACCGTGTTTAGGAAGGCCGCCGTTGCTGGTTTTAGTCAATTCAGGCTTCTTGATCTAAGCTCCCTGCACCAAAGCTCTCACGTTGGAAAACAGTTGGGGAATGCTAAGTGGCTTAGCCACATAGAAATTCGGCTTACAATCGGCAATTACCTGGGTGCGCATGTCACAGACCCCGGACATCACAATGATAGGCATAGCTGGCTGGACGGCGCGTGCTGATAGACATACCTGGGCAGCCGTGCCGTCGGGCAAGGCCCAATCGGTGATAACCAGGTCTATAGCTTCACGTTTCAAAACCTCCAGCGCTTCTTTCACAGAATCCGCTGACCAGACAGAATACCCATCCAGGCGCAACCCAATACATAACGCAGCAGCAAAGTCGAGTTCATCCTCGACAATTAACAGGCGGGTTGGTGACATGGTATTCCTAATCTTGCCCCTCCATTATCAACCGAATATCTTCTAATACGTCCTGACACACTGCATTAATTACAGAAAATGCGCTCTGCTGCCGGTTCTGGATATTGTGCTTTGATACGCTAAAGTGTGCTAATACTTAGCCTGGTCTGCGGTGTAATGGTGTGAAGTGGCAAGCATGGTTAGTTTCTCAAAATTGAGCATCAGAGGATGTTCTCAACCGATAAACTTGTTCCAGTATATCCACAAAGAGTAAGAAAAATAATTCCTTAAGGGTCTTAGGTAGTTAAGCTGCTTAAATTGGATGTTGTCTAAGCAATTTGAGTAGTTCTTGATAGAGATTAGCGTT
>DASWNL010000028.1:0-13503 GCA_036399215.1 Abditibacteriaceae bacterium | reverse complement strand
AAGCGGGGCGCGCCGCTGACAGCCGCACGACCACTACGAGCGCGGGCTGCGTAAATCAACTGCGAATCTACTTTCTTCTGGGCCGGGGTGCGCTTTGCCTTATCGGCAGAGAGCGCGCCAATTTGCGTCAAAGTCGTCTGTGATAATGGCGCCGCACCCTGTGCATTGGCCGCAGAAGTCACTCCAAATAAACTCAGTGGTAAGCCCATCGCCATTAACAATGGCCCGGCACCTTTTAAACTCTTGTAAAACATAAATATCCTCTCAGAAATTACTGTCCCTTCATCGAAAACAGCGCTAACCTGATCATCAACTCGCAGCATTTCGCAACGCAGCAAAACAACGCGCTGCTAAGAGACTTCTAAGAGCAGGCGTCCATTTCTTGACCAAATCGAAACGATTATATCATGCTGTATAACCGGGCACGATACCATTTGTATAAGTAGGCCTAAGATTGCTATTCGGGCGTTACATTACACTCAAACGAGTTTATGGATTTGCTAAAAATCACAAGCGGACACCTGTGCCATCACCCTGCGGACACACCTGTGATAATCTGTAAGTAACAGTAGCATCGCACTTTTCAATAACGCAATAGCAAAACTATGACGCCCATCGCCGAACCACCTGTCGCTTCTTCTAATTCTGTTTCTAATTCTGTCGTGACGGCACGCTTTTCTTCCAATCCATCGGGCCGCCTGCCACGCGCGGCCCGCTTTGGGGCGCGCACCCATGTGCAGAGCGCCGATCACGATTTAGCTTTCGCTTGCGGCATTACGGCGGTGACAGCCGCCATTTTGCGCGAACGCGGCTACAACACGCCGTCCCAAGTGCGCGCCTTTTTCGATCCATCGTTGGATGGCTTACGCGACCCATTTGGTTTGCCCGACATCGAGCCGGCTATTGCACGGTTGCACGCCGCCATCGAAAAGCGGGAAACGATCTGGATTTTCGGCGATTACGATGTGGACGGCGTGACTTCGACGGCGCTTTTGACGCGCTCTTTGCGTGCTTTGGGCGCCAGTGTTGTCCCGCGCATTCCTGAACGGCACGAAGGCTATGGATTAAGTGCGGCGTGCGTTGAAGAAGCGCACCAAACCGGCGCGGCTTTGATTTTGTCTGCCGATTGCGGCATTACAGCCCATGAAGCGGCCAAGCGCGCCCAGGAATTAAATCTTGACCTCATCATTACCGACCATCACGAGCCGGGCGAGGAATTACCGCCCGCCGTTGCGGTCATCAATCCCAAGCGGCACGATTCCAGTTATGGCTTTCGGGAACTGTCCGGTTGTAGCGTGGCATTCAAATTAATCCAGGCCTTGATGCTTAAGCATTGGCCGAAACATGAACCGTCGTTTTGGGACAAATATGTGGAATTAGCCGCTATCGCCGCCATTGCTGATTGTGTGCCCCTGACCGATGAAAACCGCATCATTGCGCGCGAAGGTTTGAAGCGTCTGCCTACCACCAAAAAGCCGGGCCTGATTGAACTGATGAAAGTAGCGCGGTGGAAAGCGGGTAGTGCCACAGGTCGTGGCATTAGTTTTGGCCTGGCGCCGCGTCTGAATGCTGCCGGGCGCATTGATTCGGCGCGCAAAGCCTTCGATTTATTGATGTCAGCCGATTTAGGGCAGGCTTCGGCCTTAGCTTTAGAATTGGACGAGCATAATCGCTTTCGTCAGGAAGAAACGCGGCGCATCGTGGATGAAGCCATTGCCATCGCCAATCGTGACGCCGATTGGGAAAGCGACATGGCAGTGATTGTTTGCGGCGATAAATGGCCGCGCGGCATTGTGGGCTTAGTTGCCAGCCGTCTTGCGGAAATTTATGCGCGTCCAGCCATTGTTTTATCGCAGGAAAACGGATTGGCTCACGGCAGCGGGCGCTCGCCACTTTCTTTCGACTTGCATGATATTTTAGATGGCACACGTGATTTGCTATTATCCGGTGGCGGCCATGCAGCGGCGTGTGGCTTATCGCTCGAAGCAACCAAACTGGATGAGTTTCGCGCCCGCGCTTTGCAGGTGGCACGCGAGAAACTATCTTTTGAAGATTTAGCCCTTGCCGTTGAAGCCGATGTCGAAGTGCAAGGTAGCGATGTTTCAACACGGTTGGCACAGGAGTGGGAAAAATTGGAGCCATGCGGCACGGGCAACCCCGAACCGCGCCTCTTGTTGCGCAACGCGTTCTTGGTGGAAAGCCGCACGATGGGGCAGGGCGGCGAGCATCTGAATTTATCTATCGAAGCCGATGGAAAGCGCTTTCGCGGTGTCTGGTGGCGACCCGGTGAGAAAGCGCAGCAGTGTGAGCGCGGCTCTCGCGTGGATATTTGCTTTGTGCCGGAATTGAATCATTGGAATAACAACGTCACACTGCAATTGAATGTCAAAGAAGCGCGAGTTGTAGATTAGAATTAACCCCTCCTGCCCAAAGGGCGCCCGCCCTTGCCAGGGGGGCTAAAGTAGAACTTGGCAGGGCAAATCCAGTGTTTCCTTGCCAGCCGCGTATGATTTTAGCCCCCTTGGCAAGGGGGTTGGGGGTTCTGAAAACCATGCAATCAAAATACTTTTTATTAGCCACTTTAGCTCTGAATAATGCTGTCTGGGCCGCTGATGCGCCGCCTGTGCCATTAGAACCGGTCACTGCGGGAATCAAATTATTGCCTCAACCGGGCGTTCGCATTGGAGACATTGCGCCGCAATTTGCCTTTCCGTCGCCGGATGGTAAGTTGTGGAGCCTGCGCGACCAGCGCGGCCAGAAATCGGTGCTTTTGATTCTCACCGGCGAAGCGCCGGTTTTAGTGTCCAACCGCGTGGCCGACCCGGCAGTGGCTTTAGTCGCCGTGGTAAATGCGGCTAACGATTTGAAAAAGACCGGCGTCGAAACGGTTCTTATTTCCAAAGCCGCCGGCATTGATATCGGCGAGTTCAATAAGGAACTGGGCCTGTTGGCTTTAAATGATGAGCAAGGCGAGATGGCGAAGCTGTTCAACGTCAGCCCCACTGGCATGACTTTGGTTTCGATTGATCGTGCCGGCTTTTTGCGTGATGTGCAAACCATCAACGATGTTGCTGATGTAGCGCCGCGCATGTTCAAAATGGCCGACCTGACGCCGAAAATAGAAATCGGCAAGCCAGCACCGGATTTTGCCGTCGCTGACATGAACGGCACGGTGCGACGCCTTTCCGATTTGCGAGGGCAGAAGAATCTGCTTTTAACCTTCTTTCCCAAGTGCTTTACAGGTGGCTGAGCGAATCAGCTTTCGTCGCTCCGTGTTGAGCGACCCGCCTTAGTCGAAGCCGATACCGAAGTTTGGGCCGTATCTATTGACCCGGCCCGCAATGTTGATGAGAATGGCGTTGATCGCGGCCAGATTGCTTTTGCCGCTTCATTGGCCTTAGATTATCCCCTCATTCCCGATACGGGCCGCAATGTGTGCTTGCTTTACGGAACTACTCAGAACATTGAGCAAGTTTCGCAGCGCTGGACATTCCTTATTGATAAGGAAGGCATCCTGCGCCATGTAGATAAGGAAGTGCAGGCCCGCGTGCGAACGCACGGCGCCGACATGACCGCGAAGCTAAAAGAATTGGGCATGATACAGTAGGCAGGAGGCGGACGGCAGGAGGCGGGGATTAAAACTCAGACGCGGCGGGAGAATTGATTCTCCCGCCGCGTTTCATTTCTACTGTCTCCCGCCGTCCGCCTCCTGCCTACTGCCTACTGCCTACTGTATCATCTTTCAAAGCGTTGGCGTGCGGGCCTTTTGGATGATGTAACTGGTTGAGGTCAAGAAAACCTTCGCGGTGCCCCTGGTTTTGCATCGCTTCGCCGATGGCATCAAGGGTGCGCTTGGCCTGGGCACGGGCGCCATGCCTTGTTAGTTCAGCCGTAGCGCCACCAGCCTGAGCGAAACGTGCTTTCACGATGTAATAACCGCCCGGCTCAATATTAACTTCCAGCGTGTGAATATGATCGAGATTATGCAAAGTGCCGTCTTCGGCTTTGATCCACATACGCCCATTTCCTTAATTGCTTCAACTGCTGATAAAGTGCGCTTAGTTTAGCCAATTGATAAGAAGCGGTTTACGAAAGGTTTGCCTGGCTCAAGCAATTGAATTTCCTACTACGACTACAAATATTGCGGCAGTAGCGGCAACAATACGTTGAGGCTTCACGAAATGAAGTTGACAGGGAAAGCGTTTATGTGGCGCCCTGAAATCGGGTTTGCCGTCAAATTCACTTTGTCTTGCAACTTCAGCTTATCGCTTCTCTCAAAATGTGCCGCTATGAAAGTGAAACCAATTTTATTATTGTCGTTGTTAGCCGCGCCGCTTTGCGTGACACAGGCGCAGGAAAAACCTAAAGAGATTGCCATTACCGAAGTCGAAAAAGCCGGGCCTGATTTTTTGATTCAAGGTGAATATGAAGGCGAAATTGTGCGTGGCGATAAAACTTCCAAATACGCGGCGCAGATTGCGGCTTTGGGCGAAGGCAAGTTTCGCGGCAATTTTCTCGAAGGCGGCTTGCCCGGCGCGGGCTGGGACGGCAAGAATTTGCTGTATCTCGACAGCGAAACCAAAGACGACAAGATTACCTTTGGCGGCAAGGAGTTTTTTGCCGAAATCAATGGCGATGTGATTACCGGCACGCGCGCCCCGGATGCCAGATTCACCCTCAAAAAAGTGCTGCGCCGCAGCCCAAGCGAAGGCGCCAAAGCGCCCGCCGGTGCGATAGTTTTATTTGACGGCACCGCTACGGACGAATGGAACAGCGGCGAAATGGATGAGCGCAAATTGCTCAAAGCCTTATCGCCCGGCGGGCCTTCGACCAAGCGCGACGTAAAGAATTTTACACTGCATCTCGAATTCGTTTTGCCTTTTCAGCCCAAAGCCAAAGGGCAGGCGCGCGGCAATGGCGGCGTCTATATTCAGCGTCGCTACGAAGTGCAGATTTTGGATTCGTTTGGTTTCAAATTAGATGACAAAAAAGCCGTTGGCGACTTAAGCGGCGAAATTTACAAGCAGAAGGTGCCGGATGTCAGCATGAACTATCCACCGCTCTCCTGGCAAACCTACGACATTGATTTTCAGGCCGCACAGTTTGAGGGTGACAAGAAAGTCAAAAACGCCGTTATTACCCTGCGCCATAACGGTGTGGTAGTGCATGATAACTACGAAATTACGGCCAAAACCGGCGCCGGACAGCCCGAAGGCCCCGAAGCTAAGCCAATTCTTCTGCAAAATCACGGTAATCCCGTATTCTTTCGTAATATTTGGTTAGTAGAAAAGTAAAATGGGACAAATTGAAGCGGCGGACATAGCGGCTGGTTTCGGCAATTGTTGCAGACTTTAAGTCCCTACTTGACTCCAATACCTACAGCTATAACCGCTAAGCCCGCTACTATTAGGATAGAGGCCGCCCAAAAACACCGGCGTTTCCACAACAGTGCTTTTTCCTTGTGTTTACGAATATCCTCAGGTATGCGAATGTCTGCTTGACCTTCAAAGGGCACAATACCAAATAGACAAACAATGAATGACAGAAAAAACATCGTGAGGGCAAACCAACGAAAGGCAGATGAAATTAGCTTCGGGTCTAAAAATACAAGACTGCCGCCCAGCAAAGTTGTATTGAGCGATAAGAACTGGCGCAGAACATCATTAGCTAAGCTAATATTGTTTTTTATGGTTTCGCGGCCCCAAGCAACATAGAAACTATGTTCTGCTGTCGTTTCTTGGGCCTCTAAAAGAACTGGTTCATTCTCCACGTTCATTATTCTTTTGGGGAACAGCGATGCTGTTTTCTTTGCCGCATTTCGGACAATTCACAACATAAGTTGTTGGCCGAGGAAGGTCATCTTCTAACAACATCATTGGTGTCTTGTTGCTGTCGAATTCGCCAGTCTCGCCACACTGCTTACATTTGTATTGATACAACATTTGATTCTCTCCTTTCAACACAAATACTATACATTGGCTATCGAAACGCCGCATACAGCCACTGATTATTTAATCAGTCCACTGACTGAAGGTTCAAACGATTTGAAAACCCGCTTGTGCAAGGTAGCGGTCATACTCCGGGTTTAAAATGGTAAGTGAGGCGACAACGCGAATAAGGTCAACATCCTCCCGCTTAACCTCCAACGTGGGGAATCTGGGCTTGGGCAATAAGCATCTTCCTCCATCAATCTTGACGTAGGGAACACGCTCAACGAGCGCATTGTTATAAAACAAATCAACGCAATCAAGGAAAGTGCGTTTGCTTGGAAACTTCTCGACCCAAGCCTCTTCAAGTTCTTCTGCTTCAAGCCTTAAGCCCCAAGCAAGTGAGATTGACAAATTGGGTTTGTATGCTGCCACCTGCGTGTGATAACGCTTCGGCCATTCCTTCTGACGTTCGCCAGAGCGTATTTCCATAATCATGCTCTCTAAAAATGCCGCCGTATCTTCACGATACGATGGGCCTGTGCCGCTACCGTAGCAATAGATGATGTTCCAGTCATCTGATGAAGAATTGTGAATGCTCTGCCGAAAGTTGTTGTAGTCCATACTTTCCTCCAAACCTCTATTATCTCTAATTTATAAATTGTCGGCACATAACCAAGCTGTCCACACTAACTGAACAAGCAATTAGACTTCAACGTTGCAAGACACAGAACTCTGAGTCGCTAAAGTTAGTATCTGCAAAAACAAAAAGCCCGCTTCAATTTGAAGCGGGCTTTTTGATTTGCTAACTATTTTACGGCGCAGCAGTGAACGGATCGGTTTTGCCAGTAGAGGGCTTGCCGAACGAATCGGTTACATTCCAGGTAACTTGCACCGTCACACCAGGTTTCAGGGTGTTTAGCGCAGGCTTGAGCAGCACCGAGTTGTTGCTGGCACTGTAGATAGCCCGCTCGACGGTAACAGGTTGCCCATTGATAGTCACTGTGTAATTTGCCGGATTAGCAGCGCTTGCAGCGTTGAGGCCGCCGGTAAAGACCAGTTTGATGGTATTGGTGCTGGCGGTTGCCGTAGCTTGTGAAACGGTGATTGAACCGCCTCCACCACCCCCACCGCCGCCGTCGGTCTTGACAGTAAATTGGTGAGTCGCCGAAGCAGTTTTCCCATTACTATCCGTAGCAACGGCTTGCAGGGTATAAATGCCGGCAGGAAGCAATGCGCCCGTAGGCAGCCCTGTGGTGCGCGTCCACTTCACGCCGCCAGTGACAGCAGTGAGTGTTGTGCTCAAATCTGTTTTGGCGCCCCAGGTTGTGCCTGTCCAATAGAGGCCGTCGCTGTTGCGCTTCAAGTAAAGCAACACCTTGGAAATGCTCGCTGTGCCCCTGGCTTCGCCAGATGTCGTCAGCGGCGGGCTGATCGTCGAGTTATTAGCCGGTGTGATAATGCTGACCAAAGGCGGCGAACCGACGACCACACTAATGGTATGAGAAGCGCTGTTGCCGGCCCGGTCAACGCCCGTAGCCGAGATAACATAGCGACCCACCAACAGATTGCTGCCCGTCGGCAATCCGAAGCCGCGCGCAAAGACGCTGTTGATGGACGAGTAGGTAGTTGTCAGCGTTGGTATGACCAAAGTGACCGGGCCAGGCGGTGGTGGCGTTACGGTGCCGGTAGCGACTGGATTAAAGGCCATGCCCGCCGGGCCATTAAGATCGCCGGTAGCAAAAACGGCTTTGCTTTGGCCGGTGCCAGGATTAGCAGCACCTGTTGTGGGATCGAAGCGCAAAACTGCCGAACCACTGCCGGCGTTGCCGGCGGAAGCGCCAAACGAGCTGACGTAAAGTTGCCCATCCGGCCCAAAGAGCAAGCGCTCCGGCCCATTTAGGCCAAAGGTAGCGCCATTATTATCGGCGATAAAATCACGCACGAAAGCGCCGGTGGCGCCATCATAAAGCTTGATGTCGTCCGTGCCGCTGGAAGCCACATAGCAATCGCGAACGCCATCGTCGGTGTTATCCGGGCCGAATTGAACATCTGTCGGGAATCGCAAGTCTCCCGAACGGTAGCTAATGAATTCACGGATGGTGGCACCATCCATGCCGCTGTAAACCATGATTTTTTCATCGAACAGCGCCGCCACATACAAATCGCCAACACCATCACCGTCAGCATCGTTGCCCCAACACATACCTTCAAAGCCGTTGGTCACACCGCCTGCATTGGGCAACACGAAATCGCCTAAGTATGCCCGCGTGCGGCTATCGAAACGTTTCACGCTGGTCGGAAATGAAGCATAGGCTATGCCTTTGGAGTTTTCGCCATGTCCATTGGCAACCAGTAGGTCACCATTGGGCATGAAAAGCAAACTCGTCGGGTAAATCAGACCGCCGCCCTGGGCAAACACGCCGAGTTTTTCACGCGTCTTGCCATCGTAGAACAAAACGCGGCTGAGTGAGCGTTCAGCCACAAACAGTTCGGGATAATTATCTCCGTTCTGGTCGGGGCCAAAAATGATGGATTCGGGGTTGCGAATACCACTGGCAAAAGTAGATTGCACAGCACCGGAAGCAGCATCGAAGCCTTTAATCAAACCGCCGTTATAGCTGCCAACTAAGAACGAAGCAGTAGGGAAGGATTCGGTGGGCGCCGGGGTTGGCCCCGACCATTTGGTGCCATCCCAATAAAGGCCATCGCTTTGGCGTTGCATGGTTAAAGTCACTTTTTCAATGCCACCATCTCCATCGCGGGCGTAGCCGCGTGTTTCCAGAGTGGTAACGACGGCATTCTGTTTCGGCAGGAAGATTTCCACCGAAGGCGGCGTCTTATCCAGCGTTGCCTGAATGTTAGCGCCAACCAGGTTGCCGGCAGCATCATAAGCCACGGCTTGCAATGTATAAGTGCCGGGCAGAGTTTCGGAAGCATTAGGCAGACGCGAGCCATTGGCAGGGGCACTCCACTCGACGCCACCACCATTGGAGAATTGCTTATTCTTTAAGGTTGTTGGCAAATCGGTGCGCGCTTCGCCCCAGGCAGTGCCCAGCCACCACTTTTTGTCACTGTTACGCATGATGCGCACTATAACCTTAGCAATGCCGGTTGCGCCCGGTTCACCCGGATTGTCAATCGCGTAGCCGGTGATATTCGCCAGAGAATTGATAGTGCCGTTGGCTTTTGGCTTGGTAAAGGCCACAAATGGCAAGCCGCGATCCACTAAGAACGAGGAAACGGCTGTAGATTCGCGCCCAATGCTAGTCCTCGCCGTGGCAACGACGCGATAAGCGGCACTAATTAATTGGGTTCTGGATGGCAGAGTATCCGCAGACTGCCATGTATTGGTGGCAGCGTCGTATGTGGCGGTGAAACTTGGCGCCACCGCCGGATGCGAAATCACCCAGGCCGATCTGCTGAAATAACGATTATCAGATAAGCGTTGCACGCTATATTTGATAGTCAAGTCACCCAGGGCCGGGTCTTTGGCTGTGCCGGTTATAGTAGCTAATTCTGAAATGAGCGAACCGTTCAGCGGTTTTGTAATGCTAATGACCGGCGCTTCAGGCACAGTTACCGTTACATCATCTGAGGATTCGTTACCGTTTTGGTCTATTGCCTCTACTGTAATACGATATGCGCCGGCATTGAGGTCTTTACCGGTGGGAAGGTTGGTGGTTTTGCTCCAATTTGTGCCGTTGAAAGTGACGGATTGCGAAGTTTCCCCTCCAACCCACGTAGATCCATTCCAATGCTGGCCATCGGACAAACGCTCTAAATCGTATTCAATCCGATCCACGCCGCAACCACCCTGGTTATCTTGTGCCGTTCCGCTGGAAATCAAATTCGGCACTACAGCGTTATCAGTGGGCTTGAGAATCTCAATGGTGGGCGCTGTGTCGTCTTCGGCGCTGGCGCCAAAGTTGATGTTATCAGTGTCGAGATCAACTTTCAGCGGATTGGCAAAGTTGGCTGGGGCGATGGTTTGGCCATTCGATGTAGCCGTCACATCGAATGTGCCGGGCGTGAGGCCGGTCAGGGTGTAAGTGCCGTCGGAATTGGTCGTGGTGGATTTGCCTTGTGCCGTTACTTCGACAGTGGCTCCGGCTACAGGTGCGCCGCAAGGCGAAAGGACGCGCCCTCTGACGCGAACCGAATTGGGGCTGCCCACCTTGACGGCAATGCTGGCCGTGCCGATGCCACCTTTCATGTCGCTGACGGTGCAGCGCACGATGTAATCGCCATTGGCCGCCCAGGCTTTGGAGGCTGTGGCGGAATTCGGCCCAAAAGTGCGGTCACCAAAATCCCAGGCAAAAGCCAAAGTGTCTCCATCGGGATCACTGGCTTCAGCGGTGAAAGTAACCGGCGTGTTCACCTGCACTTGCGTGGCGCTGGCCGTGATTTTAACCTGGGGGGCGCCGTTGCCGGGATAATCGCCCAGGTTGACGACGATTTCCAGTTCGTTGATGGCGCCGGGAATCACGCGCGTCGGCGTGATGTGGACTTTTGAATCCTTATCTGAAAAAGTGCGCCCCACAACCAGAGCCGAATCTTCGCGTTCGGAGGCAATGGAGTCACCCGTCAGGGGATTCATATCCAGCAAATAGGTCGTGTTGAAGGGAAAATCAGGAAACCCCTCGCCCTTCACGCGAATTGAAGCGCCATTAAGCAACCACGGATTCTCAGTAAAAAGCCGCCGGTATTCAAGCCAGTAATAAGCGCGCGAATCATCATCGGGAGCGAGATAAGCGGCAGCGATTTTTAAGGCGCGCATACCAAGGGCGTTGATGGTATCGTGTTCTTGAATGCGATAAGTGCCGCTGGAAGTTACGGTTTGCACTCCCGCGTTGGGAATCCAATCCAGGCGACTTTTGTTGGCGGCGCTAAAGTGATCTCTTGGATCGCTACTGAAATCGTTGCCCATCATGTCGAAGTGATCGGCATAATCGAGGTCAATACCAGGGCCAACAGGGTCGTTGGTGGTCGGCAGATAAAAATTGGCGTGCAGCAAGCCGAGGTTATGGCCGATTTCATGAGCGAAGACGACCAACTCAAAGTTGCCGTTATACCAGGAGATGCGATTACCCAGCAAAGCCAGCCCTTCCCATCCATAGCCAAGGCGCGCAAAACATATGGTGTCGAAATCAAAAGAGCGATAGTCGAAGCCCGCCGCCGCCGCCGCATTGCGGGCGTCGCTGCCTAAAGCATCGACATTCGCCTCATAAACAGCGGTCGGGGACGGCATTCTCAGCACCGGCGTCACTTTAACTTCGGCCAGAGAAACCGTGTTGTAAGAGTTGATTTTGTAGTAGTCAAAGGTTCGCTGAACGACGGCTGTGGCCGCTGCCTCAGTGACTGGCTCACCCTGTTTATCGGAAAAGTCCACACGGATGACCAGCACTTTTTTGGCGCCCTGAGTGTGAGGCGCAGCCTGCGCCGGACGCGCCGAAACCATTAGCCCTAAGGCCATGACCCAGACTATCAACAAGCAGAACGACAAACGGCCTGCATTTCCCATCGCATTGAGCAACTTCATGAATGAACTCCTTCGGACTTTGGCGCCGCTTTTAGCATTTACCGCTTACTACGCCGACGGTTGAATTTAAAGGTCTCCGGCGGGCGCGCCATTATTGCCGGCGCCTATGCCGGTTTTTGACGCGCCCTCTTTTTCGATTTCTTCTTTGATTTCCTGGATGACTGCATCCAGAGGCTCATCACAAGTGCTGCCGGCTTGAGGGCCGATAACACTCAACTTGCGGATGAGCCTGCCTTCGACCTGGCGCAAATGCGCCTGGCTATCAAAATAATAATAAATGTTGCCGAGTTGGGCGATAACGGGTTGCTTGTCTACATCCGTTGCGGCTTCTTTATCCGTTGCCGCCTCTTTTTTCGCAGGGTAATCCGCGCCGCACAAAGGACATTTGCGGTCGGGATTGCCAATTACAGCATTCGCCGGCACCATTTCCCCTTCTTCTAAAATGCGCGCCGGATTATCCGCGACGGCCAACAAATCGTCAACGGCTACGCCTTGCAGAGGAATGTTTTCTTTGGTCAACAAACCGCGCCGCCAGCCATAGACAAAAGCCTGGTAACGCTTGCGGTTAATAGTAGCATAACGCATTAGCAACTGGCGCCGCCTACCAGGGCCGAATCCGGCGGGCGGCGTGTTTTTACTTAACGGATCATTCGGCGCCGGGCTGTTCGAGAGGCCGGGCATAGAGATGAGAACCGAGTATTGGCTGCAACCGGATACGCGGATTTCGAGTTGTTCCAAGACCGTTGGGGGCAAAAGCACGCGGTTCTGGTAGGAAATTGCCCATTCAAGGGCGCGTTTGGGGTTGCTTTTGATTAGTTCCTGCAAAGCGGCACGCCGCGTTTTTGCTAAAGTCACGCCTTCATTCAGCAAATTGGCTTTTTGGGCATCGCCGGCCAGGCGATACTTTTGAATCCAGGCTGCGAAGGCTAAAAATACCGGATTATCGGGTGGCGGCACCAGAGCGTTAGCCGCGCCGCCAAAAGGCAGCAGCGTTTCCGGGGCCGCGCTACGCGGCGCGTTGGGATGCGGGCGCCGGTCAATGCGCGGATCGTTATTAGGATCATAAGCGGGCGTTTCAGGCGCGACTTGGGCCTGAAGGTCAAGCGCAAACATTCCCAAAACTAAGGCAAGAGCTATAAGACGCGCGACAAGAGACATTCTTTGTATTATGCCCACGCGGCGCGGTTTTAAACCGTTTTTTGCGGGAACCAAGCACTCAAAACCTGGTGATAGCGGTATTTTCGTTTTATTCATTTATCAACTGCTCTAACAGACGGCCCAAAACAAGTCACCAAAAGGAACAACCCCTGGCGACTCTCATGTTATAGTTACGGCATTTTGCGGCACAAATTGCAGAGCAGCAACTCCAATTTTACTTGCAACCACTGTGTAGTGTCACGGTTAGAAAGCAAAAATATCGCTTTGTTCCCAATGGTTGTAACTTTTATTAACCCTCTACCATTGGGAATTCTGTAAAAGCTAATTAACGTGTTTTAAAAGTGAAAACCTTGTTTTTCTTTTCAGAATCTAAAACAAACCAAAATGGTGGCAGCCCGCTTCATTTTCGCTATAATGTGAGGCGCGCCGACGCTGTATTAAAATGTTGTATTAAGTTGCATAATGCTGCACCAAGTAAAAGTTGTATCTCGTTGCCGTCGGAATTTGCCAGATACTTGCTGAAAACTTGCTGCATTGCCTTTAGATTTCCCGTTTTCACTCTTATGTCTGGCTTGCACACTTAAACAAGCCGAGAATTAAAACCGTGTATTAGGGTTGAATCATTCAACGCCTCACAATAATATGCGGTTATGTTAATCTCGTGTCAATAATTATAACCGGAAAGTCGCAGTGAACCCAAAATTGGCTTTATGCACTGTTTCTCAACTGCTTAAGGCCAATCTTTTTGTAGGTAATCAAGTTTGTTGTAGGTAATTGGGGGCTTTTTAATAATCCAGTGTCTTTGTGGATTTTTGTGAAGTTTGGATCTATTTTGAATCTGCGAGTTGATGCGAGGGAACAAAAAGGAATCGTGTC
>DASWNL010000027.1:0-1676 GCA_036399215.1 Abditibacteriaceae bacterium | reverse complement strand
TCGTCATTCCCGCGAAGGCGGGAATCTATAACTTACTCTATCTGTTTAATTTCCACTTCCAAAACAACTTCTTGAGTATTAAAGCCAGTTGCCGATGATAAGATAGGGTGCCCAATAAGCCGGATGATTATAACGCGGGTCTTTGAGCAGATGAACTTGCGCTTCTTGCAAAGCAACGGCTTTAGAAATTGTATTTTGTTGTTTGAGCGTTGTGTAAAACTGGGCCATCAAATCGGCTGTCGCTTCATCGCTGACCGACCACAAACTCGCTAAAGCACTGCGCGCCCCCGATTTTATGGCAATGCCGGCCAGACCTAAGGCGGCACGGTCATCACCCGCAGCGGTCTGGCAGGCGCTGAGCACCAGCAGTTCAACTGGAGTGCCTTGATATTGGCGCGGGCGAATCACATTTTCCAGGTCGTTAAGCGAGAGTTTACTGTCGTAAGTCAGCAAATAGCTGCGCTTGGCATCGGAGGTAAATTCGCCGTGCGAGGCGATATGAATGATGGCAAAATTACCTTCCGTCATCTGTTGCTGCACCGCAGAGCGCACGAAATCGCGGTTGAGAAGCTCTTTGGAGCCATAATTTTGCTGAATGTTTTTCAATTCTTCGGGCACCTTGGACAGCGCGTCATAGCCTTGAACCGAATCGGAGATGCCTACGGCCAAAACCTGGCTGCCCTGACGCGCTAACGGTTGAGGATCCATCAAACTCAAGCCCGGCGTCACAGCCACAGCCCATTTTTCGATGACAAACTGCCGGCCATCGTGTAAAACCGACATGGGGATGGTTCGCAGCGAGCCATCCGGCACGAAGACCAGGGTCTTGATTTTCTGCTCGCGCAGTGCGGCTTCAATGGGCCGCACTAACAAATCATAAAGCTCCTGCGAGTAAGCCAAATACCTGTCGCTGGTAGGCCTTTCTAACTGCAAGCGCAAGCGGCGAATACGCGACGTGAGAGCTGCTGCGCCGACAGGGGCCGTAAAACGCTGCAATCCCTTAGCGGAGTCAAGCAGAATTTCGGTGCGGTCGGGAAGAGGAATGTAATAAACGGCGGCAGCACCCTGTAAAACGCTGCTCAAGTCGCGAATTTTAGCGCGCCCGGCGGCCACGCAATTGTCTTGAAAATAATCCTGCAACTCGGCGGATTTGAGCAGTTCGATGGTATCGCGCGCCTGAATGAGGTTGATTTGCACTGCCCCGGCGCCCTGCAAAGTATCGGTGCGTTGCAGCAAAAGGTCGGCTAACTCGTAATAAAGCGGCCCAATTGTTTCGCGAAACGAGGAAGGCGAAGCGTCACCAAAGTCGGGGCCAAGACCGGCCACTCCGGCGCAATCACAAAGGGTTCGCAGGGTTTCCACAGCACGGCGGTATGAACCGACCGCTTCATTGATTGCTCCCTTTTTCTTTAAGAGCCGCCCCGTTTGCCACTCCCAACGAAACAAAAGATGCGGCGCTTGCGCTCCCTGCGCCGCAAAGCGCGCCTGGCGTGTCAGAGATAAGGCTTCATCCCAGTGTTCGGCCTTTTCCTGCTGTTGACCCAAAAATCCGAGGGCTAACGATTGTGAGGCCTGGTCACCGGTTTTTTGCGCGATGTCAAGCGCAGTTTGGCTTAACTGCGTTGCACGTTTGGCCAGGGCGTTACTTTGTTCTTTATTTTGCTCTTCGTTTTGAG
>DASWNL010000026.1:0-3371 GCA_036399215.1 Abditibacteriaceae bacterium | reverse complement strand
ACCTTCTTAGTTGTAATGCTGATTTTTTGCTGCTTCTCTGCCATGACAAGTCACCTCCGGTGTTGATTCTCGATAGCAATAACTAAAGCGACGAAGGCAGTTCAAGTCGCACGTTTTGGTCGCGTAACCGAGTCAGTTCCTGAATAAGTTCCTCTTCTCTGGGGCCAAGGTTTTTCGGCACAGCGACTTTCACTTTGACGTATTGATCGCCCGCGCCGCCTTTGGACTTGGGCACGCCACGACCCGACAAGCGAAAGGTCGTTCCGCTTTGTGTGCCGGCGGGAATCTTCATTTGCACATTGCCGCTAATCGTCGGCACTTCAATTTGTGCTCCCAATGCCGCTTCAGCAAAAGTAATGGGCACTTCGCAATGCAGGTCGTCTCCTTCGCGCTTCCAAAAGCGATGCGGAACAACGTGGATTTTTAAGAATAAATCACCATTAGAGCCACCCTGCGCGCCTGTCCCGCCTTTTCCGGTCACGCGCACACTGGCCCCGTCGCGCACGCCGGCGGGGATTTTTACTGTGATGCTGCGATTTTGAGGCGCGCCGGTTTCATCGCGTGTAACTAAAGCGAGGGTACGCTGCGTGCCTTGAATAGATTCGGCCAGGCTAATATCTACGGGATGCTCAACATCGTTACCACGCAAAGGGCCGCGACGGCGCCCAAAATTAAAGTTACTTTTGGAGTTCGTTGAACTGCCTGAGGGTGTTCCTGTCGGTGCGTCACGGAAATCTTTTTCGCGTCGCTTGCCACCAAAAATACTTTCAAATAAGTCACCGAATTCTGCGGGGTCACCAGTTTCAAAGCGCACATTGCCAAAGTTACCCCCGGCACCGCCTACGTTGCCGCTTCGCCCGGTCTGGCCGAATAAATCTTCAAAGTTGGCATTGCTAAAGTTCGGGCCGGGGCCGTTTCCCCTATTTCCCACATCGTAACCAGCGTTCTTGGCGGCCTGGACGCGCTCATAATCGGCACCAAACTGATCGTATAAATTTCTTTTTTCTTCATCGCTTAAAACTTGATACGCCTCATTAATTTCCTTAAATTTCGCTTCGGCTTCTTTACTGTTGGGGTTAATGTCAGGGTGATACTGCCTCGCCAGTTTGCGATAGGCTTTTTTAATCTCTTTGGCATCGGTGCCGCGTGCCACGCCCAAAATTTGATAATAATCTTTCGCCATGTTTCACCTCCTTTAATCAGTTCAAAGTTTCGTAATCAGTTCACAACTTTGAACTTCTCGCTACTTCACATCAATTTGAATCTGTCGCACTTTCGGCTCGGCACGTTTGGGCAGACGAACGGTGAGAACGCCTTCTTCATATGTCGCCGAAACACGCGCCGAATCAATGGGCACCTCAATTTGAAAAGCGCGGCGCCACGGGCCGTAGTGGCGCTCGATGCGATGGAAGTGTTCGCCAGGCGCCGCTTGTGCGAATTTGCGCTCGCCGCGCAAGGTCAGTGTGTCCCCATGCAGGTTGATGTCAATCTCCTCGCGGTTCATGCCGGGAAGTTCAGCATAGAGCACAATCTCGGTTTCACTTTCGGCCACATCCACCGGCGGCGCCCAGAGACGTGCATTGCTGGGCGCTGATTCTTCCAGAATGCGGCTCAAAGTGCCCTGCAAACCGGCCCCCTGGATAGCCCTCTGGCTGTGAACATCATTCGAGTGGCGCATAAACACCTTCAGTGAATTAAGAATGTTGAATTTTAAATTTTGAATGAATTTAGCGCATTCAAAATTTAAACTTCAACATTCTTAATTGTTTTATCGCTTTTCCGTCACTTCACCTTCGACCACTTCACCTTCAACCGTGTCATTTGAGGCACCATTGGCCGAAGGCTGGTCGTAACCGGCATAATCACTCCCGGAAGCGCCGGGGCCGGGGCCGCTGCCGGGAGCCTGTGCGTCTGCTCCTTCAGCCTGGGCCGAGTTCTGATAAACACTGGTGCCCGCTGCCTGATAAGCGCTTTGCAAGGCATCAGCCGCCGCCTTCATGCGCATCACGTCGTTGCTGGTAGATGCTTCCTTGGCATTGGCCAGGGCTGATTCAAGCTGTGACTTTTCACTCGCTCCCATTTTATCGGCGTTTTCCCCCGCGAACTTCTCAGTTTGGAACACCAGCGAATCCAGGTTGTTTTTAGTTTCCGCTTCCTCGCGCCTCTGCGAGTCTTGAGCCGCATTGGCTTCGGCTTGCTGCACCATGCGATCAATTTCGTCTTTGTTCAGGCTGCTGGTGCCGGTAATTTGAATCTTCTGCTCCTTACCGGATTGCTGCTCTCTGGCCGACACGTTTACAATGCCGTTCGCATCAATGTCGAAAGTGACTTCAATCTTCGGCACGCCGCGCGGTGCGGGCGGAATTTCGGTCAAAGTGAAGGTGCCAAGTTGCTTGTTATCAGCCGCCATCTGGCGCTCGCCCTGAAAGATTTTGATTTCCACACTTTGCTGGAAATCAGAAGCCGTGGTGTAAATCTCCGACTTCTTATGGGGAATAGCCGTGTTGCGCTCGATCATTTTGGTGAACACGCCGCCCAAAGTCTCTACGCCTAAGGAAAGTGGCGTAACATCCACCAAAACCAGGCCTTTGCTGCCCTGCGCGTTCGGATTTGCCAGCGTGTTAGCCTGAATCGCTGCCCCTACCGCGACCGCTTCATCCGGGTTTACGCCCATGTGCGGGTCTTTGTTGAACATCTGCTTTACCAGATCAACCACTGCCGGCATCCGTGTCGAACCGCCAACTAAAACCACTTCATCAATTTCTGTGGGCTTGAGTCCGGCATCGCTTAAAGCGCGTTCGATGGGTTGGCGCGTGCGCTCAATGAGATCATGTGCCAGTTCTTGAAACTTGGCGCGCGTGATGTCCACTACCAAGTGCTTGGGCGCATTGGTTTGCATGTCCATCGTGATAAATGGCAGGTTCACGTTGGTTTGCGTTGCAGAAGATAATTCGATTTTGGCTTTTTCGGCTGCGTCTCTCAAACGCTGCAAGGCTTGATTGTCATTGCGAAGATCAATGCCGTTTTCGCTTTTGAAAGTATCAGCCAGATAATTCACCAAACGCTCATCGAAATCGTCGCCGCCAAGGCGTGTATCGCCCGCCGTTGATTTCACTTCGAGCAAGCCTTCGGATACTTCCAAAATCGAAACGTCAAAAGTGCCGCCACCCAGGTCATAAACCACGATGGTTTCATCCTTGTGGCCCCTGTCCAGGCCATAAGCAATAGCTGCCGCTGTTGGCTCGTTGATAATGCGCAGCACATTAAAACCGGCAATCTCGCCGGCGTTTTTTGTAGCCGTGCGCTGGCTGTCGTCGAAATAAGCCGGGACGGTGATAACTACATCCTGGATGCTCTGGCCCAAACGTTTT
>DASWNL010000025.1:0-3131 GCA_036399215.1 Abditibacteriaceae bacterium | reverse complement strand
GGGTTTTAAGGAAGAGGCTTTCACTGGCGCTACTGGGTTCTGCTTTTTCTGTTTGGCGGGTCAGCAATTTCGGTTCAATCGTCGCTATTGTGCTTTTCCTGTCCAAGCATAATCTTTTGCCCGAATTACAATAGGTTCTGTTGGAGCATACGACTATGAATGCATTACAACGCGCGCAGAAATCGCTTGAAGGTTTGGCTGTTGGCGATGCTTTCGGCGAAACGTTTTTCATGTCGTGGGAAATGGCCGTCCGCTATCAAGAAAGCGGCAAGCTAACTGGCCCGCCCTACGATTTCACGGATGATTTCATCCAACAACTCATAGATAGCCGCGAAATCCAGCTTGGCCCGTGGCGCTGGACAGATGACACGGCGATGGCGATTGAAATCGTCGAATGTCTGGCGGCACACGGCGAAATTGTGTCTGATGATTTAGCACAGCGTTTTTCTCTGCGTTATAAAGCCGAGCCGAATCGTGGTTATGGTGGTGCGATGCATTCGCTCCTGCCCGCATTAGCTTATGAATCCTGGCAAAAAGCCGCGCCTAACTTATTCGAGGGGCAGGGTAGCTATGGTAATGGTGCCGCGATGCGCGTGGCGCCGCTGGGCGCTTACTTCGCGGACGATTTAGACGCTTGTATCGAAAATGCCAGGCGCAGCGCGCTCGTTACTCATGCTCATGAAGAGGGCGTAGCCGGCGCGATTGCCGTCGCAGTTGCAGCAGCATATGCGACTCACTTAGGCACTCAAACCCCGCACGGCGTGGAGTTTCTCGACTTAGTTTTGCCTTTAATTCCCGATAGCGAAGTAAAAAACCGCATCGTTGAAGCACGAAGTTTGGCTGATGCGACAACCGGCGAAGAAGCCGCCTTGGATTTGGGTAGCGGCTACGCTGTTAGCGCTCAAGACACAGTGCCTTTTGTCCTCTGGTGTGCTGCACAGCATCCTGATAATTACGAAGAGGCCCTGTGGCTGACCGTCAGCGGATTGGGTGATCGTGATACTACATGCGCAATGGTTGGAGGCATCGTCGTCAATAGTTCCTCTGCGTCCATACCTTCGCAATGGCAAGCGAATAGTGAACCAATTACTATCTTATGATCTCTCACATCTTATTTGTGTTTAAGCTGACACAATCAATTGCAATAATCAAGTTAAAAACTCGCAAACTATGCCAAAAACACAAAAGAGCAACGCCTCCATCAAGATAAAATATGATGGAGGCGTTGCTCTTTTGTTAAAAATTAGCTTTTGCTGAGTTTGACTTTATCGCCTTCGCCCACCGGTGGTTTGCCTACAATGATGCGGTCACCGCGGGCTACACCGCCGACAATCTGCGTATCGCGGCCAACGGTCAGGCCGGTTTCCACATTGAACTCTTTGATGCGTGCTTCATCACCCTTGGTAGGAATTGCGGCGAGTAGGGTTGAGGCGCCATTGCGATTATTAATGGCATCGGCGGGCACAATTAGGGCATTCGTGATGACTTGCGTGGTGATTTTGCCGCGAGCGAAGGCACCAACCGGCAGTTCACGCGGCGAACGGGGAATCGAAATTCGCACTCGAAACTGGCGCGAGCGCGCATCTGCCGCCGGAATGATGTCAGTCACTGTAGCTAAGAGAGGCGCATCGGAAATTGAAGGCACGTTGACTTGCGCCGTTTGGCCTTCGCGCAGTTGCTTCAATTCGTTTTCCGAAACCTGCGCTTCAAAATAAACCTCATCCAAAGCGATTAAGTTGAGCAAGGTCTGCGAGGGCGAAACAGTTTGGCCAACATCGGCGACTTTCTGGCTGACTACGCCATTGACCGGCGAAAAGATGCGAGCACTGGCTAAATTTACATTTGCCTGTTCCAATTGTGCCTGCGCGCCTTGAACGGCAGCTTGCGCGGCTAAAACATCCTGGCGGGCTTGCGGCACTTGCGAGCGATTGCCTATAGCCTGGTCTAAGGCAACCTTGGCCTGATCGCGCGCTTCGAGAGCGACACGGGTTTCCTGCCTGGTAATGGGAATTTGGCGACGTTGGTCAACGGCAGCATCCAATGCGGCTCTGGCCTGATCTACAGCTTCACTGGCAGCGCGAGTCTCCTGGCGAGAAATGCCGATTTGCGCCAGATTGGCATCAGCGGCGCGTTCGTTTTCCTGCGCTTGCTGCAAGCCGGCTAAAGCCGCCGTTATTTCACCTTGAGCGATGGGCACTCGTGCCCGTCCTGATTGCGCGGTGGCCAGAGCAGCTTCCGCCTGCCGAACGGCCTCCTGGGCCTGGCGCACTTGCTCGGTTGTAGCGCCTTCCTTGACAAGTGACAAGTTCTGTCGCGCGGCTTCTAATTGTGCCTGCGCGACATCATAGCGGGTTTGTGCGGCATCTACAGATTGACGTGGTGCGGCGCCACCCTCAAATAAAACTCTGGCGCGTTTGAGTTCAGTATCGGCATCGCGCAGTTGGGCTTCAGCCAGGTTCACCTGTGCTTGTGCCTGGGCGATTTGTTGGTCGCGGGCGCCGCGTTGCACCTCGGCTAAAGCAGCTCTTGAAGCCTCCAAACCGGCTCTAGTGCGATTAATGTCAGCTTCGACTTGTTCTTCGGTTTGCTTTGCTGTTGTGCGCGCTTGTTCTAAGCGGGCCTGTGCGGTTTTGATGACTTCTCTGGCGTTGTTAAGCTGCGCTTGAGCCGCCGCGACACGCGAAGGTTCATTCAATTGGGCTTGCTTCAAGCGCGATTGGGTTTGTTGATAGGCTGATTCGGCTTGCCGGATGGAAGTTTCCACATTACGCACTTGTAAAGGCTCGTTGAGCAGAGCCTGATCGTAGCGTGCCTGTGCGGTTTCCAATGTGGCACGCGCTTGCTGGATGTTGGTGCCAACTTGCTGAATGCGGGCCGGCAAGCCGGTTTGCGTTTGCGCCAGGCGCACTTTGGCAGTGTTTAGATTTGCCTGTGCGGCTCTAACCTGGGCAAGCAAATCATCATTGTCTAAGGTTACTAATAGTTGGCCGCGACGCACGCGCGACCCTTCGCGCACCAGAACGCGCGATACGCGCCCGATGATTTTAGAGCCAAGGTTAATATTTTGATTGCTGCGCAGCGTGCCGGTCACATCCAAAGTTCGCGTTAAGGTGCCGACTCGCACAGGGGTC
>DASWNL010000024.1:0-2898 GCA_036399215.1 Abditibacteriaceae bacterium | reverse complement strand
CCAAAGCGCCGCGTTTCAGAAGTGGTAGCAGAGTTAATTGATACTCCGCACCGCCGATTTGCGGGTGAGGCCACTTATTTTGTGCATCGGCAAAAGGCGCTAAATAGTTCAGTGCAACGCGCAGGCTGCGCCCATCTTCGCTTTTGAAATTCCATAAATCTATGCCAACTGCTTTGCCAAAATCGGCCAGATGAAAAAATCCAACCAGGTTCATCGTGCTATACGCAAAGCCCTTGGTGCGCGCCAGTTCATGAGGTTGCTTGCCGTTCGGTTCAATGTGTTTCACAAGGCGCGTTTTGGCGCGTTCGACTGCTTCTTTCGCAATTTCAGGCTTGCCCACAAACAAGGCAATGCCGGCAACTTGCACATCATACCAGGTGCCGTGGTTATTGTGTTCATCAGCTTCGTCCTTGCCGTTTTTACTGGTCAGCAGCCAGTCTAAATAAGCTGAAAACCATTGCTTCAAGCCATCTCGGTCGGTTTGATTCCATAATGGCGAAGTGTCGAGTAGCGCCACATAATCCAGCATTTCGGGCAGGTTGCGCGTATCGATGATGCCGATGCCACGCCCGCTCGAAACACCGGGAATCGCCTGCCCATATTCTAAGTGCGGATTCATTTTGGTAGCTTCGTCCAGAAACCAAACACGCAATAACTTAGCGGCGTGCGCGGCATATTTTTCGTTGCCGCTGAAATAATAGGCTAAGGCCAGTGTTTCAACGGCTTCTTTCATTTTCTCCAGCGTGGGGCGGTCGGTATCACTCGTGCGCGATTCAGGATTGACTTCGCCGTCGCGTCGAATATACGGTTTGCCGTCCGGTTTTTGTGGATTAGGCCACCAATACGGCCCCAGGCTCATGTAATCGTGCTTGTCTCCCGAAGGCGGCACCAATTTCTTATCCATCACTGAAAAAGGGCCGCTTTTCAAGGCAGCGTCGGCTTCTTTTAGTAACTTGCCCAGAGCCGGGCGCAAATTTTCATCGCCCGCTGCCAGGCGCGCTTTGTTGGCGGCAAGTGCCGTCTTATTCAAGAGATACATGGGAGTTTCTGCCGCGCTGCTGTAATTCGCGAGGGTTAAAAACAGCGCTAATAAAACGAATTTTCGCATGATTATTTTTGCGGCGCGGCTAAATGCAACATTAAAAACGACAGGGCATCGCGCAAGTGCGTGTCCCAGTAAATCCATTCATGTGCGCCCGGATTTTCCGCGTAAATAAAGGGGATTTTCTTTTCTTCCAGACGCCCTCGCAGAACTAAGTTAGCGGGCCGTAGAAAATCTTCGGTGCCGATGGAGAAATAGAGCGCCGGGCCTTGCCACGTGCCTTCAATCAGATTCTTTTCAACATGAGGCCAAATGCGATCAGCTACGAACATCTGACGTTGCCCCGCCCCCTCGCCACCATAGATTTGCTTGGCTCGCTCAAAATAACGCTCGTTTTCAAAAGGCACTTCACCCCACGCGAAACTGCCCGATAAAGCGGCAGTGGCAACGAAGGTTTTGGGCGCATCTAGGCCGAGACGCCACGCGCCGTAGCCGCCCATAGAAAGGCCACACAAAGCGCGTCCTTCTCGTTGGGCGATGCTGCGATAATTCTTATCAATGTGCGGCACTAACTCTTGCAAGAAGAAATCTTTATAGCGCCCCAGACCCGGCGAATTAATATAGCGTGTCATGCCGGCATCCGGCATCACCACAATCAAAGGCAATGTCGAAAGCAAAGCCGCCGCACTCGATTTGTCGTTCCATGCTTTGTGATTGTCGTAAGAGCCATGCAACAAATATAAAACCGGATAGCGCAGGCCGCTTTGCTCGTAATTGGCGGGCAATAGCAGATTGAGATTTACATCGCGCCCTAAAATCTCCGAACGGATTTTTATTTCGCGCACGGTTTGGCGCGCCTGATTTTTAGCTATAGCGCTGAAAGAGGTAGCGGGCGGCAAGCTCATCGAAGTCATGGTGTTTTGTGCTGACAAAGGGAGATTGATTATCAAAAACAGTCCGCATAACGCCAGAAAATGTGGTTGAAGAGCCATTATTTTACTTTTCTACGAGAAATTATCCAGGTCTAAGGCGCCTACCAGATGCAGGCTGGGCACTTTCACCTGGTTACTGTAAAGGGTGAGACGCAGCGCGGAAAAGCAATGACAATTCGCTTACTCTTCCTCTTCTTGATTGCGGGTTTTATTTTGATAACCGCGTCCATCCTGGGCTTTCAAAGTCGCAGGGCGTGCGTCTTTAAAACGATTGAGTGCTGCCTGTAATGTTGTCCTGGCAACTTTGGCCTCAACGGCTTCGGAGGTTAAAGTTTCTTTTTCCAAAGGGTCGGCGGCGTAATCAACAAACGTGCCGTTGGCGTAGAGTTTAAAGCGCGCATCAGCGACAAATTCGCGGCGTTGCAAAGGATGCCACGAATAAATCCATGAACGCTGAAAGTTGGCTTGACCACGCAAATGCGGCAGCAAACTAAAGCCATCTTGCGGTTGTTCTTCATTTAACACCACTCCGGCTGCTTCGCATAAAGTCGGTAAGAAATCCGTCGTGTCAACCAAGGCCTTGCTAACTTTGCCTGCTCCGATAGTGCCCGGCCAGTTAGCGATGAACGGCACGTGCATTCCAGCTACTTTGCTCTGACCTTTGCCGCCTTGCACTGTGCGCGTGCCCATCTGCGATGTCACGCCGCCACCAGTGCCATTATCGCCTAAAAATAGAATTAAGGTGTTCTCGCGCAGGCCGTTTTTCTCCAATGTGGTGATGACGTTACCGATTAATTTATCTATATAACGAACGTTATCCGCGAAGTATTTTTTATCGCTGCGCTTTTCGCCGCGCGCTTTTGGGTTCCAATCGGCGCTGTCCGGCGTTGGTTGATGAGGTGCATGGGGCAGAATCATCGGATA
>DASWNL010000023.1:0-3760 GCA_036399215.1 Abditibacteriaceae bacterium | reverse complement strand
TTTCGACCCTGCGGGCGGCAATTAAAAAAGAAGAGATTGATTCGCGTAGCGGCGGACAGTCCAAAGAGATGGACGATGCCGCCATACTGCGCGTTATCGAGCGCGAAGCGAAAAAGCGCCGCGATGCCGCCGAAGAGTATGAAAAGCATGGCCGCGCTGACCGCGCCGAACTTGAACGCGCCGAAGCGGCGATTTTAGGTGAGTTTTTGCCGCAACAGCTTTCTGATGACGAGTTGGAAACGATTGTGCGTAGCGCGATTACTGAAGCGGGTGCAACCGCGCCCGGTGACATGGGCAAAGTGATGCCCTTAGTTTTGCCGCAGGTGGCAGGCCGCGCCGATGGCAAGCGCGTCAGCACTTTGGTGCGACAATTATTAGCAGGTTAATTTAAGAATTTAAGGGCGGGGTATTGCCCGCAATATTTTGGAAACTTCTTCTGACAAAACTTCACTGGCTGTTCCCGTTGCCGAGCGGGCGGCCTTGCCCTGGATTTTAGGCCAGCAAGACCAGACACGGCGCCTTATCGAGCGCGAACTGGAAGTCGAAATTGACCTGCGTGACACCACGTTTTTGGTATCTTCGGATCAAGAAGACAGGGCACGCCGCGCGGCTAGTGTGCTGGATCAAATCATTGGCATCGCGCAAAACAGCCTGCGGGGCGGGCGCGCTCTGGAAATTGAAGACGTGCAGCGTCTGATCACTCAGGCCAAAAGCGGCGAGGCTTCGGCTGCCACGCAGGCTGTAACCCAAAGCGGACGCGCCTTAGGCGAAACGATTTTAGTTTCCGAACGCGGCAAGCCGATTGGCCCGCGCACGGCGGGGCAAAAGAACTACCTGGAAGCCGTGCGGCGTGGCGATTTAACTTTTGCCATTGGCCCTGCCGGCACGGGCAAGACTTATATGGCGGTCGCGGTCGCGGTTGCGGCTTTTAAGGCCAAGCAGGTTTCGCGCATCATTTTGACGCGGCCCGCTGTGGAAGCCGGCGAGCGATTGGGCTTTTTGCCGGGCGATTTAGAAGCGAAAATTGACCCGTATTTGCGCCCTCTTTATGATGCGCTCTACGACATGATCGAAACCGAAAAGGCACAAAAGATGTTTGAGCGGCGCACCATCGAGATCGCGCCTCTTGCTTATATGCGCGGGCGCACCCTGAACGATTCTTTTATCATCTTAGATGAGGCACAAAACACCACGCCGGCGCAAATGAAGATGTTTTTAACGCGCCTGGGTTTTGGCTCGAAGATGGTCGTGACCGGTGATGTGACGCAAACTGACCTTCCCGCCGGGCAGGAATCCGGTCTGCGTGTCGCAACCCGCATCCTGGATAAGGTGCCCGGCATCGAAATTGTGCGACTGGGCAAAGCCGACGTTGTGCGCCATTCTTTAGTGCAACGCATCATTGAGGCCTACGAGCACAGCGAACCTGCTTAATTTCTATAAGCGATTATCTGGTAAATACTGGTAAAAGCGCTATCACGGTTTTTACCAAGCCCATGACGAACCCTCCCTCTGAACCTTCGGCGCCGCTGACTGAGACAGGGCTTGAACCCCAAGTTCAGGCGCTGCCTGTTGAAGCGCCACTCGAAGCACCACCTGGAGCAATAGAGGACGCCAGTAGCTCCACTTTGCAGGCCATTGGACAGTTGCCTCTTTTACCACCGCGCGAGCCGCTGGGTGCGCGTGTGGCCGGTGTTTTCGGACGGCATCAAGCCGCTTTGGTGGCTTTATGTATTTTGTTGTTATGGGCGATTGTGGCATTGCCGCCGTTGTGGCGCCGTGAGCCGTATCAGGTCGGCATGGCTGCGGGGCATGACATTTTAGCGCCGCAGCAAACGTTTCTCTTGGATGCCGAAGAAACGCGACGCCGCCAGGACGATGCGGCTAATTTAGTGACGCCGGATTATGATCCCAATCCCAACGCACAGGCTGCCGCTTTAGCCGATTTAGGCTCTTTAGTGCGCGCCGCCCGCGAACTGTCAGCGCCTTCGTCAGCGCCTTCGCCAGGGCGTTTGGCCCTGCCGCGTTGGCGTGCGCGTTACCAGGCTTTAGCAGTCAAGCGCGAGCATTTGTCGGACGCGGCGCTTCAAACAATGGCGCGCTTACCATTGGCGCGCTGGAATGCTATTGAAGCTACAACGCATCAGGCTATTCGGGTGGTTTACCAGAAAGGCCAGTTGCGCTCAGATGTGCTTTCTTCCGGTTCCGCAGATTTGGCTCAAGGGCAAACTCTAATTCGAGAAGTTACTTCTAAAGCGCTTGAGAAGGGTGCTTTAACGCAAAGTGAGGCCGGTATCGTTGCGGCTTTGGCAGTAGCGGCTATCGCCAAGCATCCCAATCAAGTTATCAATGAACGGCAAACCGAGCTTTTGCGTGAAGTGGCCCGCGCCGGGGTGCCGCCGGTTTACGTGAAGTTCAAAGCCGATGATGTGCTGGTAAGTGCCAATGAGATCATCACCGAACGGCACTGGGCGCAGATGCAGGAGATGGGTTTGGTAGCGCCCAGCCTCGCTCCTGAGGTGATGCTGGCTCGCCTGGGTTTGGTTGTGCTCCTGGTTTTTTTCGGCGCAGCCTATTTGAAAACCTGCCATCCACGACTTATCGCGCAGCCGGCGGCCTTGTGGCTGGCGGCGATGGTGCCGGTGGCTTTTGCTTTTGCCTTTCGCTTGCTGTTGCGCGTGCCACACGCCGAATATCTGATGGTGCCCTTAGCGGCTACCGCTGCCATGCTGCTGACGGTTTTGACCAATGCGCGCGTGGGTGTAGTCGTTGGTTTTATGCTCTCTGCGTTGTGTTCCATCATGGCGCGCACCGACGCCACCTGGCTATTGGCCGGTTCGCTGGCGTCTTCGATTGGCGCGCTCTGCGTTTCTAATTTGTCTTCGTTGATGCACGTCGTGAGAGCCGGCTCCATTTTGGCATTGACTAATGCCGTTTTGTTTTGCGCCATCGGTATTTTAAGCGAAATGACCGGGCCGGAAATCGGGCGCATCGTGTTGTGGGAAGCCATCGCGGGCGTGGGTGCTGTCGCCTTTATGTCGGGGTTAGCTTTGCTGTTGGAGCGGCCTTTTGGCATCACTACGCACTTTCGCCTGATGGAGTTGCTTTCGCCCGGCGAAGTCGTGATGCGACGTATGCAAGCCGAGGCGCCCGGCACTTACACGCACTCTTTGATGGTGGCGCTTTTGGCCGAAGCGGGGGCAAAAGCCGTCGGTGCCGATCCTCTCTTGTGCCATGTCGGCGGTTTATATCATGACATCGGCAAGCTGCGCCGCCCGCATTGTTTTATTGAAAATCAAAGCGGCCACAATATCCATGATGAATTATCGCCACAGCTTTCGGCGTTGATTATCTTAGCGCACGTCAAAGATGGCCTTGAACTGGGCCGCGCCCTGCGCTTGCCACAGCCGGTTTTGGATATTATTGCGCAGCATCACGGCACAACAGTGCTCAGTTATTTTTATAATCGTGCTTTGCAGGGTGCCGGGTCGGCGACGATTCCGGCTGCTGATGTTTCTTCCGAAGCGCCACAACAACTCACGGCTTTTAACTCACAACTCCCCACACCGGATGTCACTCTGTTTCGTTATGCCGGGCCGCGCCCGCAAAGCAAAGAAGCGGCGCTGATCTTGTTGGCTGACAGCATTGAAGCGTCATCGCGCTCACTGCCCGAAGTGACCCCCGAAACTTTGCGCGTTCATATTCAGAAAATGATTGCGTTACGCTTGCAAGAAGGCGAGCTTTCTGAGTGCGAACTGACCAT
>DASWNL010000022.1:0-6190 GCA_036399215.1 Abditibacteriaceae bacterium | reverse complement strand
CTCCTACCAGACAAACATCATCGTCAAATTCACCGTTGGCCGAAAAGGCACGCAGTTCATTTAACAGTTGGTCGAATAAGCCGTCGCCGGGTAGATGAATGTGCTTTTGCAAAGCTTCAATGAGCCGCGCTTCACCATATTCATCGTCGTGGCCTTGCACTTCAAAGACGCCATCGGTGTAGAGCACGAAAAGATCATCAGCGGCGAGTTCGCCTTTGGTGGTTTGATACTCTTCATCATCCAAAATGCCCAATGCCATGCCCGAAGGCTTGTCGTGAGGCACTAAACGCTTGACGGAGTTATCGCCGCGTCGCAAGCGCAGAGGGCTGGGATGGCCGGCATTGGCATAGCTAATTTGTCCAAGCGCCGTGTCTATAACAAGATAAAAGGCCGAAGCGAACATCGGTGTGTGCGCTTGTTCCAAAATGCCACGCAAATGGCGATTGAGTTCGGTTAAAAATGCACCCGGATCATGGGCGACGGCATTCTGTTCACCCACCAAGGCGCGTATCATAGCCGTTACCAAAGCTGAGCGCACGCCATGTCCCATCACGTCACAGATGAAAACCGCTGCTCGACTATCGGACAACGCCGTGACATGAAAAAAATCGCCGCCTAAAGCTGCATCGGGAATGTAGCGATGATAAAACGTAAGTGCACTGTTTTCGGGCGCGGTGCGCGCGGGAAAGCACGGATACTCTTCGAGAATAAACGCTTCCTGCATGGCGCGGGCTAATTCAAGATCGGCCTGCATACGCGCGTTGCGCGCCCGCAACTCTTCTTCGGCCTGCTTATATTCCGTTATGTCTTCGGAGATGCCGAGCAAGTATTGCGGCTTGCCATCGTCATCGAAAATCGGGATTTTCTTGGTGTGAAAAATGCGGGCGCCCTTAGCGCAATGCACGGTTTCTTCGGGAATATCCAGCAATTTACCGCTTTCGAGAACCGAACGATCCATGCCGATGAAAAAGTTGGCTTCTTCGCCGGGAAACAATTCGTAATCGTTTTTGCCGAGCATCTGCTCTTGCGAGAGGCCGATCATCTCTTCTTCGGCTTTGTTAATCCTCACAAAACGCAGGTTTTCGGCATCTTTCACGAAAATCATGTGCGGAATGTTTTCGACGATGGAAGTGAGAAATTTATCAGCGCGCTTCTTGGCTTCTTCAGCTTCGCGGCGGCGGGTAATGGGATGCGCAACGGCGTAGATTAGATTTTGCCCCTTATCTGCTGCCAGATTCCAGAACAGCCATTTGGATGAGCCATCAGGATGAAGGCAACGTGCTTCCAGAGAGAGAGTTGTTTCGCCCTTTTGCAAGCGCTGTATTCGCTCGCTGACAGCGGCGCGGTCATCGGGGTGCAAGAATTCAAGCCAGGGACGCGCCTGTAAGTATTGCTGCTCGTAGCCTAAAGCGCGCTCCAAAGCCGGGTTGACGCGCTGAAAAAAGCCATCGAAGCCGATAATGCCAAGCAGGTTGGCAGAAAGCTGGAAAAAACCTTCCAATACGGCGGGGTTGGTTTGAATTGCTGCCGATTCTATCGGTTCGCTTGCTTCGCTATTTGTTTCGCTTGCACGGTTCATACAATCCGAGGCCATGAAACAATCTTCTCCGGCATTCTTAGTGAATGCGTTTGGTGAATGCTTGTAAGCATTGCTTAAAGCATAGTTTAAATAAGGGCTTCTTTGATTATACCCTGCCTGATTCGGTTGTTGCTTTTGCTTTTCTGAATATCCTGCCAACCATTGCCCGAAACCATTGCGCCGGGCGACTTTCCAAAGAGGAAATTGCGCAGAGTTTGTTCTGTTGGTTTTGCATCAATTATTGGCTATTTGGAAAGTCCCTAAAGAGAAATGGACGTGTTGTGGATTCCACCTGCCCGCAAGCGGGCGCCCGGCGCGGGAATGACAGGCGCTTTGTGTCAATCCCGCGCAGACGGGAATCCATAAGTCACCCCGCTTATCACCCGACGACTTTTGGAACAGTCTCTATGCCTTGTTTTTGGTTTGGAAGTTATGAATCGTTTTTTAATCTCGTCTTTTTTGCTTTGTTCCACCCTCTTCGCGGTTTGGAAGCCTGTTTTGGCCGCCGCACCCGGCATTGTTGAAGAAGTCGAAGTGCAATTCGATCTGCGTTGTGTCCTCAAGCGTGATGAAAAACGCAATGAAGTGCAAAGCGCAGCGGGTGCCGCATCGCCGATGCTTCTGCTGGGCTACACCGAAAACTCGCAAGCGCCCTATTTAATTTTGGTTTTCGCGCCCGATGAAATGCGCTTAGTCCGTGCGCAGGGTAATGCGCGGCAGATTTTAGCGCGGGCCAAAACGCATTACCAGTTGCCATCGGCTGAAGGCACCAAACTGGTTGTGCAGTGGCGCGAGGGCAAACTGGCCGTGCTTTACAACAATCGTGTGCTGCTGCGACAGGAAAACTTAGGCACGCTCGAAGGTGCGGTGGCTTTGCGACCTTCCGCAGAATTTGTTTTTGCCGACACGCAGTTTCAACCTATTGAACCACTTTATTTCGCTGATGATTTCATGCGCATGGGCAACCAGGAAGTGAAAGAGTGGGAAGGGGTGCAAGGCCAGTGGAAAGTGCAGTCGGCAGCGAATCCGGCGCGTGTCGCCAATGCTTTTACTTATTCGGGGCAAGCCGAGCCGAACAAACCTGCATTAGCATTAGCGGGGCGCTGGTTTTGGAGCGATTACACGCTTTCAACGGCGGTTCGGCCCATGCAAAGCGGCGAAGTCGGGCTTGTCACTTATTATCAAGACCCCAACAATTACCTGCTTTTCAAATGGCTCGGCGGCGTAGGCCAAGGGCGCTGGCGTGGCAAGGAAAAGCAGTTGTGGCGCGTGTGGCAAGGCCAACCAATGATTATCGCGTCGGCACCCGGCGGCTATCGCGCTAACCAGTGGTATCGCTTGGATGCCAGTATGGAAAACGGCGTCTTTAAAGCCGCTATTGATGAGCAAATCGTCTTGCAAAAGCAGGTCGATTTATTCGGTCAGGGCCGCGCCGGGCTTTATGAAAACGGCGGCGCTGCCCTGTTCGATGATGTCTTTGCCTGGAGCCATGATAATCGCACCGCCGCAGACGCGATTCGTAAAACGTCCATCACGCCGCAGTTCACCAAAGAAGAATCCATGTCCAACTGGGCCGGGGTCAAAGCGCAGTGGCAAGGCGGCGAAAAAGGCGGCCTTTACACCTTTTGGAACCGGGGAGTCTTTTGGGGTGATCATCAGATTAAAGCCAAAGTTGCAGGCTTGGCTGTGAATAATGGTCAGGCGCGGCTGGTTCTAAACGGCGATGGCGCTTCCTTCGATAGTGGCTATGCGCTGGAATTAACGCGACCCGATGGTAGAAAATGGAAAGCCGCCTTACTGCGTGAAGGAAAGCTGCAAAAAGAAATCACTCTCGAAAAAGATGTTGGCGAACATGAAGCGCTGTTGGAACGGCGCGGTAATCAAATTACCGCTATGGTGGGCGAAACCGAAATCAAATGGCAAGACGCCAAACCTTTAACGGGCCGCGCGGCCGGGTTCAGCACGCAAAACGCGCGCATTGAGCCACAAAATGCCATAGTCGAAGGCCGTCAGGTTTACGATTACACCTTTTATCGCGCGCCAACCGACTGGGTGGCTACGCGTGGCGAATGGGATATTAGCAGCCGTTGGTTATGCACCAAAGATTGGGCTTGGTATGGCGGACGCAGCGACAATCTGGCGGCCTTATGGAACAAGCGCCAATTTGCCGGTGATTACACGATTGATGTTTTTGCCGCCTGCCAGATGGATAATCCGGCCCCGCCGCATTACAATCATCCGCGCGATTTGAATATCACGCTTGCCGGTGACGGCGATGACCCATCCAGTGGATATAGCTTCATCTTCGGCGGTTGGAATAACTCTTTCACACGCATTTTGCGCGGCGACAAAGTAGTGGCCGAAACCAAAGAGACTTTGTTGCCGGCCAACTATCAGGCCGTAGCGCATCACAAGTGGTTTCACTTACGCGTTGAGAAAAAGGGCAATACGTTTTCCTATTTCATAGACAATAAATTGGCGCTCTCTTATAGCGATCCGAAACCATTAACCGGCAAGCATATCGCTTTATGGACAGCGGGCAACGGCATGATGATAGCCCGCGCCACACTGTATTACGAAAAGGAAATCGGCCTTCAATCAGTCTTGCCGCCGTTGCGCGACGCGGCTTTTGCGCCTGCGTCGCCCGTTGAAAAACTGCCCTGGAAAGTGCGCGGCGACAACAAAGGCGTGCGTCTTGATGCGGTTGCTTTGCCAGATGAAAGCAAACAAAATTTAGCCGTGCGCGCTATGACCCTTAGTGGCGGCGGCGAGTTTGCCGTCGCAGCGCAAATTGAACCCTTCGATGTTTTCAAAACACCACGTCTCTCATTCGACGTGCGCGTGACACCGCGCACTGAGGTGAATCTATACATCAAAGCGCGTGACACTCTGCACGCTGTGCGCTTATCCGGCGCCTCGGCGGAGAATGAACGCGACGGTGTAAAATCCATCGGCAAAGCTGCCGTTGCAGCCGATGAAAAATGGCACAGGGTCAATCTTGATTTAAGCGCTTTGCTCAAGGCGATTTATCCTGATGCAAGCGAATTGAAAGTGGACGAGATTTTCCTGGGCAACCTGACACGCGATTGGTATCGGCAACTGGGTTTTGGCATCAATGCGCCCGGAAGCGAGTATCAAGTGCGTGGTTTTTCGCTGCGTTCACCGGATAATCGTATCGCGCAGCTTCTCGTGCCGGAATTGAAAAAAGCCGAACCAACGCCCCCAATGAGAGTTGTCGAAACTCCTGCGGCAGTTGTTGCGCCGGTTGTTCCTCCGGTTGTTGCGCCAGCACGCGGCCTGATGCAATTACGCGCTACGTTTTGCCAGGACAATGATGGCGGCCCCTTTCAAAACGCCATGCTGAATCAGCCGATTGAATGGCAAGCGTTTACCAGGCCGATTTTTACTTCGGTTGTCAAAAGCATAGATTTCATCTGGCCCGAACAAAAGTCTCCCGGCTTTGGCATTCGCCCAACTTATTGGAGCGCGCGTTTTTACGGCAAAGTGCAAGTGGCTACCGAAGGCGATTATATTTTTTCACTTGACCGCCTTGATGATGGCGGGCGCCTCTCCATTGATGGCAAAACGGTTTTGGAAGCGTGGAAAATTCAAGAGCCAAAAACGCATGACAGTCAGATTGTTCATCTCACACCCGGTTTGCACGACATTCGTTTAGATTACTGCCAGGGGCCAGGCCCCGGCGGTTTGGCTCTCAGTTGGAAAGGCCCCGACTTCGCCAAAGAGATTGTTCCGGTTATCGTAGCGAAGCAGCCATAACGCGGTTTTGTGGGCTTTGTAGGGGCACCCGGCGCCCCTACTTATAAACAAAAGCGCCCGCCAAAATATGGCGGGCGCTTTTGTTTGCAAATCTCCAATTACGTCAATTCCGAAAGCGGGCCGGCGCCGCAGAAATCGGGGTTGCCGAATTTGGTGATGCGATGGCCCATGCCGTGCGCAAAAGAAAGCAACAAACGGTTATGCGCGGTTTTATCGAATTTCAGCGAGCGACCCATCTTGAAATCCAAACCGTTGCCAACCAGAATAAACGGGATATTATCCAGCGTGTGCGAATTACCTTTACCCAGTTCGTTTGTCCACACGATGAGAGTGTTGTCCAGCAAAGACCCTTCGCCGCCGGGTTCGGGCGTTTCGGCCAAGCGCTTGGCTAAATAAGCCAGTTGCTCGCAATACCACTTATTAATGCGTGTTAGTTTCTCCTGCGCGCTTTCGTTGTTATCCGGCTCGTGTGACAAGTCGTGCTGGCCTTCTTCGATGCCAAGCCAACGGAATTTGGGTTGTCCGACCGAATTGGTATATTGCAGCGTTGCCACGCGGGCGAAATCGGCCTGAAAGCTGTTTACAATCAAATCAATCTGCTGTTTGCTGATGCGCGGGATTTGGTCGTTTTCTTCCTTGATTCCGGGTTCGAGAACCGGAACAGGATGCCCGACTTCCTTACTGTTATCGGCGCGCAATTCTTTTTCCATTTCGCGCACGATAGTGGTGTGCTCTTCTAAAATGCGGCGATCTTCAGTGCCGACTTTTGCGTGAACGCGCTTTAAGTCTTCGGTTAAATCATCCAGCACGCTTTTGAGGTTTTCCTGATCTTTG
>DASWNL010000021.1:0-4904 GCA_036399215.1 Abditibacteriaceae bacterium | reverse complement strand
TACGAGGGCAGCGAAGGTATTAAGTAAGCCCAAATCACGTAACAACAGAAAGCCGGGGATAGCCGAAACCGCCGCCGGGAAGGCCATTGTTGCCAGGCAAAACACGATGATTTTCTCGCTTGCGCGCAAGCGAAAACGACTCAGCGCGTAACCGGCCAAAGGATTCACGGTGAGCGTGACTAATAACGCCAGCACGACCAGAATAACGGTGTTGCCCACTGCTTGCCCGCGAAAGAAAAGAAAGTCGCCAACGGCGCGATAGTTGGCCGTCGCGTTGTTCCAGGCAAAAGCGTTTTCACGCTGGGAAAAAGTTTCCAAAAGTGCCGCGCCGTAAGGAATCGGCACTTCTTCAAAACGCTTATAGTCTGTGCCATACGTCGCGTTCAACCTTTGAATTGAACCGTATTTGTTTATGGCCCACTTTTGCCAGGACGAGTCGGGCAGAGTTTCCCGAATTTGCCATGTGGCAGTTGGAATTTTGAGGCGCACAAAATCCATCCACACTTTGCCCAACTCCTCCGGCGGCAGGTTTTTTGTCAGGCGCACTGCGCTCCATGACTTAGCTTGAATTTGCAGCACGCGATTCATGTAATCAGGGGTGCGAAAGCGCGCTTGCAAGAAACTTTCGAATTCGTTTTGTCGCGTGCTATTTACTTCGATTTCGATATGGCGAAGGGGCAGTTTTTCTTGCAGAAATTGCAGCCATACGGGGCCGGATGCCGGAAAGGCCCTCACCCCCGGCCCCTCTCCTCCTGCCCAGAGGGCACCCGCGCTTCGCGGGAGAGGGGAGGCGGCGGCATAATCCTCCCATAGATAGCGCAATGAAGCCGGGCGCAGATAGCCGGCAGGTGCGCCTTCTAAGAACGGTGTCCACTTGTTCTTTTGATAGGCCTCACGGAATTTCAGCAAATCCTGATAGCGCACATCATCAAGCGGCACATAGGTTTGTTGATCTATTGGCTCGCCGCTCCATTCGGGCGCCGCTGCTTTGGAAAAATCATCAATCGAAACTTCCCAGGCTTTGTTATAAGCCGCCAATGAGCCATAACGCTCGCGCAAAAACGGCGCGATGTAACGGTTATCATAAGCCAAAATTGTCTCGCGCAAATCCTGGGTTTTGAACCACGCAGCGTAATCTTTAGCTTGCGCTTGGGCTTGATTGCGCGTTGCTGAATTTTCCAACTTCTTCAGTTGCGCGCGGGCAAAAGCATCACTGCTTTCCCTTTCATCGCCGATTTGTGGCCATGTTTGCCAATCGGCAGGCACTTCGGGAAAATAAGCGCGCAGTTGGCGCAGAGAATTACGATGCGACGGCGGAAAAAAGCCGACCAGGGCGCGCATGAAGCGGTCTTCCCGTGACACTAAAAAGCGCGGCCAGGCGGCGCGGCGCTCATAATCGAAGGGCGTGCCCATCGCGCCGGTCAGCATAATAAGAAAGGGATACACCATCGTGGCGCCGCCAAGCAAAAGCGCTAAATAAATGCAAAGGATAAGCAGGCGTCCTTTGTAAGATTTACGGTCGGTGTGAGAAATAACAGGCATATTTTGCTTTTATTCTCCTTTAGCCTGGCGAAAGTCCACACGCCGTAGAATGCGCAGTTGCAGATAGGTAAAGCCAATCAAAATGCTGCCTAATATCCAGGCGTAACTCGTCGCCATGCTAAAACGCAGATTGACATAGGCTTCCTGCCAGATCGCCATGCCCATTACCATCGTTTCCTTGCCGGGGCCACCAAAAGTGAGCAGGAAAATATTGCCCATCGCTTGAAAAGTGCCGATGAAAGTGCCAATGAAGTTGATAAGAATTAAAGGCGCGATTGTGGGCAATGTAATATGGCGCAGTTTGTGGCGCACCCCGGCGCCGTCTATGGAAGCAGCTTCGTAAAGCTCTTCAGGAACGGAGTTCAGCGCCGCCAAATAAATCAGGCTGCCGATGCCCGCGCCAGCCCACACGCCGGGCAGAATCACGCAGGCCATGACCAGGGCCGGGTTGCCCAGCCAGTCAATCGGTTGAAAGCCAAAACCACTAAATAGTTTGGTGCCTATGACGTTCAAGGTGCCGTTGGCACCGGGCAGATACATCTCTTTCCATAGCAGCGTGACAACCAAACCGCTGGTCATTTGCGGCAGGAAAAACAGTGTGCGAAATAAGACTTTGCCTCGTGGTGCCTCGGCTAACATAAAAGCCAAAATAATCGGTGCGAAAAAGGCTAAGGCCAGGTTCCAGCCGACAAAGCGAAAGGTCGTCCAGATGTAATGATAAAAGTTTGGGTCAAGCGCAATGGAAATAAAATTGGTCAGCCCGGTAAACGGCGAATGGCCGACGATTTTATAATCCTGAAACGCCATCACTAAACCACGCGCTAAGGGATAATAGCCCCAAATCGCAATCGAAAGCAGCGCGGGCGCCAGCATAAACCAGGGTAGGGCGCCTTTATAAACCCCGGCGCGGCTGATGGTTTTGCGACGCGTGTCGCGGATGATGAGAACGGTAAAAACCGTCAAAATTGCCGCCAAAAATAGCGCAATAAGGCGGGCACGCGGACGATAAGCATCCAGAGCGGAATCGGGCCGCTCAAACAAGATGCCGCTATCGGCATCGCGCTGCAAAGTGACCAGAGCGCTTTTGTAATCGAAGTTTTGTCCGTTGGGGCGCAGCACCAGTTCAACCGCTTCGCGCTGATAAAAGTCGCGGAATTGCAGCCAACGGCCCATGAACGGCTCAACCACTTCCAAAATGCGATTGGCTTCGATGTCGTCCCATAACTTGCGATTTTCCGGCGGAATCTCACGCAGGTAATCGCTAAAGCCAAGACGTTGTAAATCACGCGGATTCATAAAGCGCGCCTGGCCTGCCGCCACTTTGCGGCGGATTTCTTCATCGGCACCTTCAACGCTGGTAATGCGCGAAATGAGATTCCACACCAAATCGCGATAAGCCTTGCGCTTTTCGGGCGAATCTCCGCCGCGCTGCGCCACATCCTTGCCGATGAGATAAAACCAGTTCGAGGCCTGCAATACCGGCTTTTGCTGCTCCGTCATGCCGGGAAAGGGCATCATGCCCAAATCCTCTGGCTGAATGCCGGCGTTCTCTTGAAACTCCGTCATGTTGCCGGCCCATAAGGGATACATCGCCAGATTGCGGCCCAGGCGCTTCAAGGTTTCCATCAAATCCGTCGAAGAAACGCTGATGCTGCCGGTAATCACATCGGCACTCTTGAATTTGACGGTGCGGCCTTGAAACTTCACTTCACCACGCTTTACTTCCGCTGGTTTTAACTCAATCGGTTCGCCGCTTTGCGGGTCTTTAATCCACGGCGCCCATTTCAAGCGATGATAAAAACCCACAGCAGCAGCAGCATTCTTTTCGGCGACATTAGCGCGCCATTTCGGAGTCACACGGCTTAAATCTTCGCCGGTATGCGGCGCGCGAAAATTCAACTCCTGTTCATTGAAAGTGTAGGTTTTGCCGGTTGTCGGGCTAACCCGGTCTTGCACCACGATGCTGCTGCCGGTTGTCGCCACCCAGGGCGCAAAAGCCCAACTGGCGGGTGTGAGTTCGACACCGAAAACTTTGGTTTTCGGATTATAAAGCAAGCGGCACCAGCGTGCGAATTCATCCCAGGTGCGCGGAGGCTTCATCGGGTCAAGCCCGGCCTGTCGAATTAAGCGTTTGCTGTAAAGAATGCCCACATGAACGCCGCCTGCATTGGGCAGGGCATAGGGCTGGCCATCAACTGTTACCACCTGGCGAAAGAGAGGCTTGATTTTCATCCAGCCGTCCCATTTGGCCTCGTCTCCATCAATTTGACCGTTTAAATCCGGCTTGCCATTAGTCAGGAGTTTCGGCTGTCCATTTTTCAAAAGCCCATCACGGCCTATCCATTCTGTGAGGGGATAGGCCAAACCTTGCGCGACGGCCTGGCGAATATCGTTCTCGAACATATCAGGCCCGTTGTTAGCCGCCATCGCCATCGCCAGACTGGCCCGCGCCCCATTCTCCGGCAGCGAAATGCCCGACCACTTTTCGAGTTTGACGTGCGGATTGGCCTTTAAGAAATCACGCACAATTGGCGCCTGTCGTGTTTGCGGATCATAGCGAGGCCCGGCTCGGATAATCCACTCTTCAGCAGATGCAACCCGACACAACAGTATTGCAAAAATCAGGTAAAAAAGACGCATGAAAGTAAGGGGATTTTATCGGATTAAGCAGGTGGTGGCGATGGTTATAATGGAATTCGCGTTAGGACTCTGAAAATTCTATGAAAACAAACCGCCTGGAAGCTTTTAGCGATGGCGTGATTGCCATTATTATCACGATTATGGTGTTGGAAATGAAGCCGCCGCATGGCACGACCCTTGAAGCGCTGCGGCCTTTGGTGCCGGTTTTTATTTCCTACATCCTGAGCTTTGTTTACGTCGGCATCTATTGGAACAATCATCATCACCTGTTGCATACGGCAGATTATGTGAACGGGCCGATTCTGTGGGCCAATTTGCATTTGTTGTTCTGGCTATCCCTCATTCCGTTTGTAACGGCCTGGATGGGCGAAAACCATTTTGCGGCCATGCCGGTGGCGCTTTACGGTGTAGCCTTACTGATGTCCGCGATTGCCTACTATATCCTGGTGCATCAACTCATTCGCCAACATGGGAGCGATTCTTTGCTGGCAAAAGCCATCGGCACCGATTTCAAAGGCAAAATCTCGATTGCACTTTACCTCGCCGCCATTGGACTTTCGTTTGTCAACTCGTGGCTGGGGTTTAGCCTTTATGTTGCCGTTGCGATTATGTGGTTCATTCCCGACCGGCGCATCGAAAGGGCGAACCGTGAATGATGTGCATAAATCGGAAAAGCCATTTTATATTTTCATAGATGTTGACGACACTTTCGTGCGAACAGC
>DASWNL010000020.1:0-13696 GCA_036399215.1 Abditibacteriaceae bacterium | reverse complement strand
GTGCTTCTAAAAGGCGACATTCCTCTGCGCTTAGCTGCTCTTTGGCAAAACGACGCAGCATATCCAGCAGGGAAAAACGAATAGCTGCGCCCTGTTCCTCCGCTAAAATCATCGAGCGCTCTTGCAATTGCAACAAGTGTTCGAAGGTTATACCCGCAACAAAATTTTCGAAGGAGCCTTCACCGACCGAAACTTTGTTTGATGCATCGACTGCGTGTCCGTTGGTTGCCGAGTTAATACAACTTATTTCCTTTTCACTGGAGGCTACAAGTTGTGCGGCTTCAGGCGTCCAGCCTCCTTTGAAGACCCAGAGGCGCCCAAAGAATTTTTGCAGGGGAGGATCGAGCAAGTCATAGCTCCACTGAATCGCGGCGCGAAGAGAACGATGGCGTTCTGGTGTTCCGGGGCGCTCATCCTGGAAAAGATCAAGGCTGTCAAAAGCCGAATCCTTAGGCTCAATTTCTTTCTCTGTATACGGCTCCAGCAACGCTAAAATTTGTGGCGGTGTCAAGCCATGTGCGTGCGAGGCCACCAGTTCAATGGCCAAAGGCAAGCCATCCAACAGTTTGCAAAGTTGCGCCACTGCCTCCATGTATGGCGGTGTTAATTCAAAAGACGGACGGGCCAGACAGGCGCGGTCTACAAACAACATAACGCTTTCGGAGGCTCGAATTTGCCGGCGTCGTTTTCTATTTTCAGCTTCCGCTGCCGGCTGCTGCGGCATAAGCGGCGGGATGGGAAGCGACGCAACCGGCCACTCTTGTTCGCCCTTAATCATTAATGTGCGGCGCGAGGTCACCAGGCAGGAAAGCGTGGGAATCTGGTCAAGCAAACGCTTGACGACATCCACGCCTCCCGTATGCAACTGCTCGAAGTTATCCATTACCAGGAGTGAGGGTCTTTGTCCCAGTTCATTCGCAACCTGGAGCCAGGGATCCAATCCCGGAGCACCGGGCAATCGCAAAGCATCTATAACGGCATGAATAATCAGTTCCGGGTCCCGCACACTGGAGAGCGGCACAAACCACACTGCTTGATGATAAGGGGCTTGCAAGCGTCGAGCTACTTCCAGCGCCAAACGAGTTTTGCCGCAGCCGCCACAACCGGTTAGAGTTACCAAGCGCGTCCGCGAACGCATTGCGCCGCGCGAATCCGGGGAACTTTGTCCTTCTTTGACCAGCGCGGGAGCCAGCCACGTTTCGAGTTTTTTCAAATCGTGCTGGCGCCCGAAAAATTTGGTAATCGAAGATGGCAGTTCGCTGGAATGCAACGGTGAAGCCAGCAGAGGTGGAAAACTACGGCTTTGCAAGACGTGATACGAAATCTGATAAATGCGTTCCGGCACAGGGGCATCATGCAGGCGATACACACCCAGATCATCCAGGGCTACATTCGGTGCCAGTGAGCGGCGCAACAACGCACCGGTGACTTCGGAACACAATGTCTGTCCCGCATGGCCGGCCTGCAAAATAGAGAGCGTGCGGTCTAAGGCAGCACGCTTAATTTTCGCTCCATCTACACCAGTAGAAAGATGATGGTTACTTGAATCGTTTTGCTGCTCCTCGCGCGGCTTCGACAAGTTATCCCACGAATCGGCCCCCAATCCACCATCACTGGTATCCAGTGCTATGCGGCATTCGTCATAGAGCGTTCCCGCTGTGCTTTGGCGAACCGCTAAAGCACATAAAAAGGCATCGGTGGCGGACCGAAAAATGGCCCAAATAGACTCACCCTGCCGTTCACCAAATTCATGTCCGCCATGCTGCGTGATCAATTCGCGCAACAGGGCGTAACTGTGCGTTTCAGAAGCGCTTTTTCCGTTTCTCCAGGGCAAATTATCAAGCAGTAAAAACGTTACAGAATTGCCAACCCAGAAGGCAGCGCCCGTTTGACCAGTGCCAGATTGAACGGCTGTGGGCCTATTTCCTGATTTTGCCTCACTTCTATTGCTCTGCTCAAGCGTGCTATTGAATTCAATGCCTTTGGATGTCGAAGCACGACCATTTTTTGGGCTATTTCCTACAGTAAATCGACCATCTGTGTGCGCCCTTGATTTTAAGAGCGGCTCCATGAGGCTTTGAATGGTTTCGTCGGGCAACGAACCAAAGTTTCTCTGTAACGCCTGGCGGTAATGCTCATAGTGAGCGCACGCTGTATCATGCTGGCCTTGCGCTATATAAAGGCGTAATAGGTCATGGTGCGCCTGTTCTCGCCAGGGCGTAACACCGACGGCATGATAAGCGTAGCGTAAGGCGCGTGCAGCCTCGCCACTTTCTTCGAGAAGCGCCAGTAGTTCGCGCAGGGCATCGTGAAACAAACCTTCCAGGCGCCGGGCCTGAGGTGTAATCCAGCTTTCATCATAATCGTGCAATAATTCGCCGCGATAGAGTTCCACTGCCTCACAAAGAGAGTCTGTGCGCTCTTCTAAGGTTGAGGCTTCGGCAGCAGATTGTAAAGCCTTCTCAAAGTAAGCCACATCGGTAATAACGCAATCCTGCTTTAAGCCGATGCTAAAGTTATCAACATGTAGAAACGAATCGGGATCGTAGCCTTTTTCCAGGAAGACTTTGCGCAAGCGATTCAACGAAACACGCAGCGTATTGCGCGCTTTTTCGCTATTGCTGTCAGGCCATAACAAATCGGCTAAAACATCACGGCTATGAACTTCACGTTCTCGATGGTAGGCCAGATATGCTAATAGCAAGCCGGTTTTGCGTGTGGAAAAGTAGGTTATAGCAGAGTCAACACCCAGACGAGGTGGTATCAGGCGCAAGCCACCTAACATTTCGACGCGCCATAACGGTTCATTCGGCTGTTGGCGAGCGTCAGCAGTTCCACTTGCCATAGCGCCTGTTATATTTTGCATCTTTTGCTTCTGGTCTCCCTACTTCCACTGTTTGTATAGTTAATTCTATTACTAATTCTTTAATCTAAAATCATTTTAATACTTTTAGTGCCTGCTTTTTCTGCTCTTGCAGCTTTTTGCGTGGCACATTTTCTGCGGCCTAAGCAACCAGGAAAGGTAATAATTGGCCGCAACCACTGAATCATCATGCCGTCTATGGATGCGGTCAGGATTTCTCTACTGGCAAGGTTGCAGATAACCCTCAACACGCGCTTAAAGCACTGTAGAGAAAACCAAGCCCTGTTTTCAATTTCCTTAGAATTTTGCTATTCAGGAGGAAACAATTTCAATGCAAAACCCAATTAATAATTCTAACGGCCCATTAAGTGCCTCGACCAAAAGCAACTCGGCCTATGCGCTGTGGAACAACGCCAAAACCTTCATGCTGCTCGCCGCCATGACGGCGCTTTTCATGGGAATCGGCTTCGCCATTGGAGGACGCAACGGCATCGTCTTCGCTTTTGGCTTTGCCCTCATCATGAACTTTGTGTCGTATTGGTTTTCCGATAAAATTGCCCTCTCGATGAGCGGCGCTCGCGAAGTCGGCCCTAACGAAGCACCGGAGTATTACGGCATGGTGCAGCGCCTGGCCGAGCGCGCCGGATTGCCGATGCCGCGCGTTTACATCATTCCCGAAATGACGCCGAACGCTTTTGCCACAGGCCGCAACCCCAAACATTCGGCTGTGGCTGCAACCGAAGGCATTCTGCAAATGCTTTCGCGTGAAGAGCTTGAAGGCGTCATGGCCCACGAACTGGCGCATATCCAGCATCGCGACATTTTGATCTCGACCATCGCCGCTACCTTTGCCGGTGCGCTCTCTTCATTAGCCAACATGTTCATGTGGACTTCGATGTTGGGCGGTCACGATGATGAAGATGGCGGTGGCCCGCTTGGCATGGCGGGCGCGCTTTTGATGATGATTTTAGCGCCGATTGCCGCCGCCTTGATTCAAATGGCCGTGTCACGCTCGCGCGAATTTGAAGCAGATCGTGGTGGCGCTGCCATCTGCGGCAACCCAATGGCTTTAGCCAATGCGCTGCTTAAATTAGAGCGCGGCGCCGAAGTGATGCCGATGCATGTTAACCCGGCCACCGCGCACATGTATATTGTCAACCCGCTGCGCGGCGAAGCGTTTGCCTCGCTGTTCAGCACGCACCCGCCAACGGCACAGCGCGTGGCTCGCTTACAGGAAATGGCCCAAACCTCCGGCGTGCGTGTTTCGCCTGCCATGACTTCGTGGGGCTAAACACGGTGAAAGTTGGAATGTGAACAACGGCGCTGAAGACTAATCTTCAGCGCCGTTTTGTTTTGCGAGGGCGCCGGGTGATTTTATGGGCAGAGTTGCTTTAATACGACGCCAAAATTTGCCCAGCGCATCGGGCGCTAAGGCGCCGAAAAGTGAGCCGCCAAGGTAACAGGCCAGCACCCAGTAACCGAGAATTTCACTTTCGCGGATACCCCGATTAACCCTATTACCACCGTCTGCAAGAACTAACGATACAAGAAAAACACTGCCGCTAAACGAGCCAGCTAATGCGCACCAGAAACCACTCCAAATGCATCCTGCGAAGTGCCGATTGAAATCTTCACCCGGCGTCTTTTCTTGTGGTCTCACTCCTTGAATAAGACCAACGACGCCCATACTAATCGCGCCTGCCGCCGCTCCAACGCAAGCTCCAACCATGCCGCCACCGGCAAAGGCATCAACGAACATTCTGCCAGACCTCATAAATACACCCTGGCTGGCAGAAAAGAAGAGGGAAAGAAGAGGCACAATCAAAAACCCTGCGAATATGCCGTAGAAAAACCCATAGATGGCGCCGCCAAAAGCAAACCAAAACATTCGCACGACGGCATCGCACAGAATTCGCAGCCAGATCATCGTTGCCACTCAGTTCGTGCCGATTGTGCGAAATGGAAAACAGCCTCACGACAGGCTTTTACGCGTTGCCGCGCGGTTTGCACACTATCGGAAGCTAAAGCGCCGGTCAGCACGCCAGCCAAAAAGCCCAGTGCCGCACCTGCCGCGCCACCGCTTAAAAGACAGAGAATTTCGTAACCAACACGGGGCATTGTCGAGGATAGCATTGAAGTGGGCTGAATTAGGAAAGCCCAGAGTCCACCACAAACCGCGCCGGTCAGCGCACCGCCGAAACCAAGCGTTGCCGAGGCCCATAACGCCGAACGGGTGCAATCCCAAAAGGGGGCATCGCGCGGTTGATAGCGGCGCGCCGGATGGTAATAGTGGAGTTCCGCCCGCACACTTTGCAGCAAGCCGGCAACACCATAGCCTATTAAGCCACTAATAATGCCTATGATGGTGCCGATTAAGATGGCATCCGTCACAACCGCAGCGGCCAGAGTTTTATCGGTCGGCAAAAGAATCAAAGCCACCGCAGCCCCGGCTAAAGCGCCTTCCACCAGTCCGGCAACAGCAAAGATTAATACACCACCAAGCGCAAAACTCAGCGTGCCCTGCCCGATGCGAATCATTAAACAAAACCACGGCTTCATGGGCTTCATGGTTTGAGGTTATCAATTTTTTGAAGATGTTTTGAGGTTTATCGAAGGGCATTTCACAATGCTGCGTCTATTTTTTGCTGTCGCCGCTTTTTGCGCCAGATAGCAAACCCTCGTTCCATTTGTTCAGGCCATAAAGCCGCCAGTAAAAGAGAACCGAAAAAACCGGATATGCTGCCATAGAAAAATCCGGCTGCATACAAGGGACTAGGGCCAATAATAGGCACATGAAAGGTGTCACCCTCTATGTTGAAGGCAAACATCAAAATAAGACCAAGAAGAACACCACTCAAACCACCACCCAAGGCGCCAATAAAATTCATTTTTAGCATTAGCACTGTTACGCTATGCAGATGTTTGGCGAAATTTGCATCGCGAGATAAATGCGTCAACGAGTGCAACAAAAAAGAAACCACTCCGCTCAGTAATCCCACACAAGCCCCAATCCAGGCTCCAAACCATAACCCATAGGGGGCGCCATCTAAAGCAAGCGTTGCTAAAACTGCGAAAATAGCCCCACACAAAGCGCCACATACAATACCAAGCATAGTTCCCCATAGAGCGCCTAAACATAAACCTGCCATTATGCGCCCAGCTATTACACAAGCAATTTTGAGCCAGGTGTTCATTGTGTTTTCCCTACTTTCAAAATTACTGCGGCAAAACCAAACGCGCCGCCCTTTGAATCCAAAAGGCGGCGCACTTAGGTGCTTTTTAATTTCCTTCGTGGTTTAGCGCTTCAGAAACGCTTCGAAACTGCCGCCAAGTAATTGTCTGGCATCACGTTCAATGGTTGCATCATCTACATTCCAACCAGTCGCAGCTAAATCGGCATATTTATCAGCTAAAACCTCGCCGATAATCTGGCGCGAGTGGCCCCATTTATAGATGATTTGATCCAACACACGAGAGTCGGAATGCTGCGCGGTAAACGTGGGGCCGAGTAGTTCTAAACGCATTCGCGTGGTTTCGTCAATCAGTTCCGGCACATTCATGAACCACCACAAGCCGAAGATATGCAGGTTGCGGAACTTGCGCGCCAAGACAGCGAGTTCGTGCTGATTTTCACGCGCTAAAACCGTAACCAAAAATTTAATATCCGAGTTTTGCGCACACAGCGTTTGGAGTGTAAGCAAGTCACTTAAGCCGACGCCATCGCCGGCTAATTTCAATTCGGGGTTCACGGCACGCCGCACACCGAACATAAGAGCGAAGGGCAAACCACTCTGGCGGCAGAAAGGCAAAATCGCGCCGTCAATTAATCTGGCAATCGGCGAATTGGCTGGATAAGCGAACTCCGGCGGCAGCGAAACCATGACATAAAGCGCATTCATTTTTTCGGCCCAATCGCGCAAGAAGCGTTGCACTTCGTCGTTGGTTTTGCCCGAAAAATCCGGCTGCACTTCGTAACCCCATTTAGCCAACAATGGCGCAGTGTTTTCCCAGTCCATCAAAAGCGGATCGATGCGCAGCGCGTGCGAAAAACGCGAGTCGCCTTTATAACCGGCTTCCCAAACGGGCCGTTCCAAATCATCGAAAGGCGAATTAGTCATGCAGATGGTATGCACGCCCGCCATCTCCATGCACTTGTCCACATATTCATCGGTGCTCCACTGCGAAAACCACTGGCGCAGTTTGGGCAAGTCGTCTTTTTGTGGGTCAAGGCCGAACTTATGCAAGCAGGTTAAAACGCCGCGTGTTGGTTCGGAAAGTGGCGTGTTATGGATGAAAAGCGCCTGCCAGATCATTTCGGCTTGCGCACTTTGCGGAAGTTTCCAGAAATCCTCATATGGCAAAGTGAAATGGCGAAACGCTTCCGCGACGAGGTAGTGATAGATCAGTTGCTCATCCAGACCAAAAAGCAGCAAATCCTTAAAAGCTGGCGCGTAAAGATGAGTATGAATATCATAAACCGGCACACCGGACACGACGCGTTGCACACGAGAGCGCAAAGCGGAAACATCAACTGCCGCGCCGTTAAGAGAAGCCGTTAAAGTGGACATAAAAAGCCTTTTTGATTTTGGAAGTTGTAAAACATTTTACGCAATAGCATGGCGCTATTGCGAAAGCATGATGCTTTGTTCTATAGCATCCGCAATCAGCAAAGGGCAAAGACAATCAGATTTTAAGGCAGTGCTTTCGCTTCAAACAGTGCAACCGACGCGCCTCTCCCCTGCCTAAAACAACATGAAAATGGGGCTGTTACTCTTCCTGCTCATGTTTTTACTTTCTCTTTCCCCTATACAGGCACAGGAAACGGTTTGGCGAAGCGAAGCAGTATTTCTTTCTCCGGCGCGGGTTGAGACTTTAAAAGAGCGCGTAAAGAACAAAACCGAGCCAACTTACAGCGCGTTTTTAAAGTTGCAAGCCTTTGCCGACAAGGCCCTGGCGCGTGAGCCGCATGTGCCCGCCCGCTGGTATGTGCCCGGTTACTACCGCGATGCCAAAGGCCATCAGGACGCTAAAAAGGGCCTGGCCGATGATGCCAACAGCGCTTATGGATTGGCATTGATGTTTCGCATTAGCGGTGAAGAAAAGTATGCTCACGCCGCTACCAATCTCATTGATGCCTGGGCCAAACTCGAAGAAATGGATCGCAAAGACGATTCGACGCTTTCGTTTTCCTATCACTTTCCGGCCTTAATCTTTGCCGCCGACTTGTTAAAAGATTGGCCCGGTTGGCCGCAAGAAAAACAAGCGGCTTTTAGAACTTTCGTGCGCACCAAAGCCCTGCCGATGAACACCATGAGCCGTCATAACAACTGGGGCAGTTGGGGCCTGGTTTTGTGGCTATCCGGCGCTGCTTATTTGGATGACAAAGACGCCTTCGATAAAGGCATCGTGCGCTATAAAGAGTTCATCGAAAAGCAGATCGCCGATGACGGGCATTTGCCGCTTGAAGTTATTCGCAACAACGGCATTGGCGAGCATGGCTTGTGGTATACGCATTTTTCTTTAATGCCGCTCACCATTGCGGCGGAAATCGCGCGCGTTAACGGCGTTGACTTGTTCAATTATCAATCGCCTAATAATCGCACCCTGCGCGCCGCGTTTGAACGCGTGGCACCCTGGACACGTGACATCAGAACCTTTCCCTATTTCAAGCCTAAAAACGCTGATGAAAAACAAAAAGGCACCGATTACATCAGCTATTGGGAAATCCTCAGTGCCCGTTGGCCGAATGCTGATGCAACGGCCATGCTCCAGGAGAAACGCCCGCTCACCGCGTCACACTGCACGCCGTTTCTTACTTTGACTCATGGTGATTTGTCGAGCGACAGAGAATAAACGTAGAGAAAAACAGACTGTCATTCCGAGCGAAGTCGAGGAATCTTGTCAGCTTTTAAAGATTCCTCGACTTCGCTCGGAATGACAGGTGCTACGGGCTTCTTCAAAGAAACCATCGCACAACTTGACTTAAATCAATTCACGTTTCCGCAAAGCCTTTTGCAGAAGCGGTTCGATTTGCTGCTGAATTTTTGGGTTGGCATAGCCGCACCAGGTAATTTCAGCTTCTAAATCCAGTGGCGCTTGCAATATGCTGCCGCTTTCATCGGTGACAATCACACCCAACTCGCGCGCGATGAGTTCGGTGCATAAATCATAAGGGTGGCAGCAGATTCCCAGTGATAATCCGCGCGCGGAGATGAGTTTTTCCATTAGAGGGCGCAAATCGGCTACGAAGCGGTCATGGCCGCTCATTAACTCCCATAACTGGCCGCCGCTTGAAATGTATTGGTCTTCAAAGCAGTGTGTCTTGCCGCGCTGCACCGGGCCAAGCGCGCCAATGATGATCTCTTCATCAATAGCTGCCAACTCTTCGCGGGCGCCGGGGAAAAAACGCGCGATCATGGCAAAGCCATGCGCCACTGTATCCGCACTTGATGGCTTCAGTTTCAACAAAGTTTTCTCACCAGTAATGCGATTAAAGCGTTCGGCGTGTGCGCCTTCGCCCACAATGGCCCAGGCACTGTCGCAGAGGTGTTGTTTGACGAGCGGAATTTCGGTTTGCAGGGCCAGTTCAATGTCATGAAGATTGGTCTGTGGGCCGCGATTAGGTGCTACACCGGTTAGAATCCAGGCGCTGCGCTTTTGATACATCAGGCCGCGTGTGCCATCAATCGGGTCAACGATGACGCGCCACACAGCATCTTCTTCGCGCGTGCCTTCGGGCAGGATGATTTGCCCGCCTTCCAGCCCTTCGGCGATAAGGACTAAGGGCGCGTGCGGTGCGACTTCGGAAGCGAAAAATTCGATGAGAATCTCTTCGCTGACGCGATCAACGGCGTAGATGGTGTCGCCTTCGGCTTCTTTGGCGATGCCCGACATCTCTTCGAGTGCGGCGTTTTCGCAGGCTTCAACAACAGCATCACGAATGGTTTCATGCAGGCGCCTCAGCGGCGCCAAAAGTGATTGCAGGTCATTCATAAATTAACTTTCAGTTTATATCGGCGCTCTGTTTTGCTATCCTGTTTGCAACTTCACACAATCACCAGGAGCACTCATGAGCGAAGAACAATCGCCCCAGGAATCGCAATCATCAACGGATCACACCGCACACAAAATGCTGCAAGACCCGCAATTCAAAGAATTAGCGCGCCGCAAAACTTCGATTTCCCTGACCATGACAGCTATCATGATGCTGATTTACTTCGGCTTCATTTTCTTGATGGCGTTTGCGCCCGGCACACTCAAAAGCGCCGTCGGCAGCGCCACACTGGGCATACCTCTTGGCATCGGCGTTATCATGCTGGCCTGGATTCTAACCGGGATTTACGTGCGCTGGGCCAACAGCGAATATGATGAGATGGTTGCACGTGTCAAAGAACGGCTTTGAGCATTAACAGCATTAGCTTCAGCGAACTCTGAAAGGACTTCATGCCCTCGACTCCCCTGGATAAAACCAATCCGATTGCCGTTATATTTTTCTTTGCCTTTATTCTGGTCACGCTTGGCATCACTTACTGGGCGGCGCGCAAAACCAAAACCACCAGTGAATTTTATGCCGCCGGACGCAGCATTTCCGGCTTTCAAAATGGCCTGGCCTTAGCCGGTGACTTCATGAGCGCCGCCTCGTTTTTAGGCATCGCCGGCCTAGTTGCCACCTCCGGTTATGATGGCTTGATTTACTCGGTAGGCTATCTGGTGGGCTGGCCGATTGTGATGTTCCTCATCGCCGAGCCACTGCGCAATCTGGGCAAATATACCTTTGCCGATGTCTTAGCCTATCGCCTCTCCAAGCGCCCCATTCGCACTATGGCGGCCATTGGCTCGATTACAACCGTTATTCTTTATCTCATCGCGCAGATGGTCGGCGCGGGCGCTTTGGTGAAGTTGATTTTCCCCTTATTCTCTTACGAACAAGCATTGCTTTTAGTCGGCACTTTGATGATTTTGTATGTCTTGTTCGGCGGAATGCTGGCAACAACCTGGGTGCAAATCATTAAGGCTGTGCTTCTGATTGGCGGAGCTACTCTGCTGACGGCGATGGTCTTAAATCGCTTTGGCTGGAGTTACGGCAATCTATTTCGCGCTGTGGGCGATTTGCCCAATGGCGCCAACCTGCTTGATCCCGGCAAATACAAAGTGGCGACTTCATCGTGGGACTTGGTTTCGCTGGCGATTGGCCTCATGTTCGGCACCGCTGGCTTGCCGCATATTTTGATGCGCTTTTATACAGTGCCCGATGCCCGTGAAGCCCGCAAATCGGTGTTTGTGGCAACCGGATTCATCGGTTATTTTTACATTCTCACCTTTACCATCGGTTACGGCGCGGCGGCTTTAGTCAACGCTTCCATCTTAAAGAAACCGACCGAAGGCGGATTAGGCTCAAACATGGCGGCGCCGGTATTAGCTGATATTTTGGGTGGCGGGCCATTTCTTGGTTTCTTGTGCGCCGTAGCATTTGCCACTATATTAGCTGTCGTTGCGGGACTGACTTTGGCCGGTGCCTCGGCGCTTTCCCATGACTTGTATGCCGGTGTCATCCGGCAGGGCCGCTCCAAGCCCGAAGATGAAGTGAAAGTTGCCAGAGGTGCTACCATTGGTCTGGGCATTCTGGCGGTTTTGCTGGGCTTGCTTTTCAAGGATGTCAACGTCGCCTTCATGGTGGGATTGGCTTTCGCCGTGGCGGCCAGTGCCAACTTTCCGGCTTTACTACTTTCCATCTTATGGTCGCGCTTCACTACGAACGGCGCCGTTGTCAGCATGGCAACCGGCTTAATTACGGCTGTGGTATTGATTATTCTTAGCCCGACCGTCTGGCAGGATGTTTTTCAAGCCACCGTTCCGAAAGCTGAGCAATCACTGGCTCCTTTTCCGTGGAAAAATCCGGCTTTAATTTCAATGACTGCCTCTTTTGTGGCCGGGATTATCGTTTCGCTACTGAAGCCCGAACCTGAAGCCGAAGCCAAGTTTGAAAGCGAAAAATTACGCACCTACATTGGCGTCGGCGCCGAGTAGAACAAGCGAAAACATCTAACGAATGACAATGAAAAAATGGATTTCACGTTTTTGGCTTTGTGGGATTGTGGCTTTTGCTCTAACTCCTGCCACATCAGCGCCAAGCAATTATCGGACGTGCTCCATCAAAAACAACCGCCGCAGTCAATACACGGCACTCACTACTTACCCAATCTATCGAGACAAAGGCGTTGTGACCCGATTAGCCAATTTTCAATTAGCGCATCTCGCTCGGACAGAACACAGCGCATTTCTTAAAGAAGCGCGCCAGATAATTCGTAACGGATGGAAACTGGGTGGCTTGGAGCATACTCTCCGGTTTGAAGCCACCGATTTTCAGGGGCCTGGTCTTATCAGCGTCAGCTACAACAAAATTCAGTATTTGGCTGGCGCTCACGGCATGAATTGGACACTTTGTTTTAATTTCGGGAAAGCCAATGGACGCGCCCGGCGATTAACACTCGGCGATTTTTTCAAAAACGATAAAGAGTATCAAAAGCGCGTCTCACAAGTGGCGATTCAAAAACTGCGACAGAAAGGCGCTGCCTGGGTCATTGACGGCACCGTTAAAAGCCTGACCGTGGAACAGTTAAATCGCTTCACTGTGCATAAAGACGGGCTGCGTTTTTACTTTGATCCCTATGAAATGGGGCCATACGCCGCCGGGTCTTATGACGTAAAATTGACGCTCAAAGAACTGGGGGCCGGTTTTCATGCTCCACTATAAAATTGCCTTGTAAAAACAAAAGCCTGTCCGAGATTTCGGACAGGCTTTTGTTTTCTGTTTAAGTTAGCGTGCGTAACGCGTATTGCGATAGCGCGTGTTGCTGTAGCGTGAAGAGCGATAACGCGAGTTACGCCACTCTTTCTTCTTGTCGCTTTTGGCTTTGAGATAAGAGCCTACCGCCACGGCGGCGCCGCCAATTGCCAGACCTTTTTTGCCTTTAACAGCGCCATAGGCACCAACGGCAGCCGCGCCAATCGCGATTTTTTTCCAGGTCTTTGACTTGGCTTGCACCGGTGCCGCTCCCATTAAGAGCGTAGTCGCCAGCATAGCGGCCAGCATAACGATTGCCGTCAGGCGATTCCATTGCTTAATCATGATTCTCCTCGTATTCCTTGTGTTTGCGCTTTTGAAAAGCGCGTTGTCTTACGGGTTATACGCTGCCAATCATGTGCCGTTCAAGTTTTAAATCAATGTTTCCATTGGCGCGCCCACGGAGGCGGCTTTTTGCGGGCTACGCGGCGCTCACGTAAAAACTGCCTGACCTGGCGGCGCAGTTGTTTTTTCATCGGTAAAAGCACATATATCGCATGAATATGTTCGCGCCCTTTCCATTTGCCTTCGTGCCGATAAAACGCCGCGAAGCCTTGCTGTGCCAGGGCTTCAAGAAATACTTTAATTTGATAATCGTTTAAATCGCTGGTGCCTACATCTACCGCCGTTGTGTAATCGAAGCTATTACCCTTCCATTGAACCACGCCATCTTTTTTGTGATAGCCCACCGAAAGCGGATGATCGCCGATAGTCTGCCCGATGCGCCAGGGATGAATCTTGGCGCGATAACAAGCCTTCACAAACGCTTTAAACGCTTGCGGCGCCATGCCGTGAGGCCGCGTTAGCTTCAAGCGCACCGGCACCGGCGGCCAGCGCAAAATACCGGTGCGCGGCCAATAAAGCCACGACAAAAATCCTACGCAAAGCGCGATGGATAGCCAAAGCCAGGGCCGGAGTCGTTTCATTGAATATTCTGCAAAAAATCCACGCGAGGGCTTAATCTTTTAAAATCAAAATATGACAGAGTG
>DASWNL010000019.1:0-3081 GCA_036399215.1 Abditibacteriaceae bacterium | reverse complement strand
TTTACTTGTCGCTGGCGCATGTGCGCGAGATGGTCAAAAACCAGACCGGCAAGTTGAATATCACAGTCATTCTTGACCCCAACATCACACCCACGCGCCGCAAGCAGATTTATGAAGCGTGCCGCATTCCGCAAGTGGCTGATTTGCAGATTCGCACCAAAGATCAGGTGCTGATGGAAAGGCACCGCGACACGCCGGACATGGCAGTGAGCGATTTAAAAGGCAGGAACAATCCTCTCAGCGATGAACTTCGCCTGAAGGTTAAAGACCCGCAGACCATCCCCGCCGTAATTAAATACATGCAGACCCTGAAAGGCAAGGGTGTAGATGACACCATCAGCGATCAGGCCATTTTGCAAAAGTTGCTCAGCTTTAATATGTGGCTCACGGTTATCGGCTCGGTTTCGCTTATCGTGTTGGGTCTGGCGATTTTAGCCATCATTTACAACACCATTCGCCTCACAGTTCATGCGCGCCGTCGCGAAATCCGCATCATGGAATTGGTGGGTGCCACACGCGGATTTATTCGCGTGCCGTTTGTGCTTGAAGGCATCATTCTGGGCTTTTGCGGTGCGCTCTTAGCGGCATTGTTTCTGGTGTCTTTTCATTCGCTGTTTGGCAGCAAAATGCCGGTTTTTCTGCGTGCCATGTCGCCGGAAATGATTGGTCAGGTGTCGCGCCAATGCGCGGTTGGCGTTGTCTTCGCGGGGCTGTTTTTTGGTTTGGTTGGCTCTTGTATCTCGCTCAATCGCTCCATCACGCGCGCTGCCCTGCAAAATTAAATCTATGAAACAGTTACTGTTCCTGGGAGCACTCTTTATGGCGCTGTTACCGGGTTTTGCGGCGGAAGGTAAGCCAGCCAAAAAACCAAATATCTTATGGTTGGTGGCTGAAGATATGGGGCCGCATCTGGGCTGTTATGGCACCAAAGAAGTGTGGACGCCAAACCTCGACCAGATGGCCCGCCAAGGCGTTCGCTATACCCGTGCTTATACCACAGCGCCGGTTTGCTCCCCGTCGCGTTCGGCCTTTATGACGGGCATGTATCAAACCACTATCGGCGCGCATCATCACCGTTCGCACCGCAATGATGGCTATAAATTGCCGGAAGGTGTGCGCCTTTTAACTGACCGCTTGCGTGAAGCCGGTTATTTTACAGCGAACTTACAACAGTTGCCCTTTGGCTTCAAAGGCACCGGCAAAACCGACTGGAATTTTCAGTTTGACGGCAAGCCGTTCGATTCCAATCGCTGGGCCGATTTGAAAGAGCATCAGCCGTTTTACGCCCAGATTAACTTTCACGAAACGCACCGCGATTTCAATGGAGAAAAGAAAGCTGACCCGACCAAAGTGGAGATTCCGCCTTATTATCCCGATCATGCCGTTACACGCCGCGATTGGGCCGATTATTTAGATGCCGCCAGTGAATTAGATCGCAAAATTGGTTTAATTTTCGCGCAACTCGAAAAAGACGGTTTGGCCGATGACACGATCATTCTCTTCTTCGGAGATAACGGTGCCGCGCATGTGCGGGCCAAGCAGTTTTGCTATGAAGAAGGCCTTAACGTGCCGATGCTGATTCGTTGGCCGAAAAACTTTCCGGCGCCCGCGCAAATTGAACCCGGCAAGACTGATGAGCGCTTAATTGAAGCCATAGATTTCGCACCGACGATGCTGGATATTGCCGGTGTTGCGAAGCCGGCCAACATGCAGGGGCGCGTTTTCTTAGGCGAGCGCGCCGAAGCGCCGCGCCAGTATGCTTTCGGGGCGCGAGACAGATGCGATGAAACCGTGATGCGCATTCGCACGGTGCGCGATGCGCGCTTTCGTTACATTCGTAACTTCATGCCCGAAGTGCCCTTGCTGGCGCCCAATAAATACAAAGAAAAGCAGTATCCGGTTTGGAACTTATTAAAAGAATTGAACGCGCAGGGCCAATTAACAGCGGCGCAGGCTGCGTTATGCGCGCCGACACGCCCGCCCGAAGAGCTTTACGATTTACACCTCGACCCGCACCAGATTCACAACTTGGCCGCAGAGCCGCAACACGCCGCCGCTTTAGCGCACTTGCGCGGTGTTTTGGACAAATGGATGGAAGAAACCAACGATCAGGGGCGCTTTGCGGAAACAATGTAGAGGCATAACCTGTTGCGCCTTAAACCTATGAAAAGGGCGCAATCCGACCCGCAAGCGGGTGCCCCGGCGCCCCTACCTTCCATTTATGCTCGTTTCCGAACTCGATTTTTTCTTGCCGCCTGAACTGATTGCCCAAACACCGGCGGAGCCGCGCGATCATTCGCGCCTCATGATTGTGCGCCGCGATGGCGAACCATTGGCGCATCACCATTTTTATGAATTGCCGGAGCTGCTGCGGCCTGACGACCTGCTGATTTTCAATGATACGCGCGTCATTCGTGCCCGCTTGCGCGGCTGTAAATCCACCGGCGCTAAGGTAGAAGCGCTGCTTTTGCGCGAAGTGGAAGCCAATCTCTGGGAAGCTTTGCTCAGACCCTCAGCACGCTTAAAAACCGGTAGCGAAATCGAATTCTCTTCACCCGATGGTCGTCTCAAATGTAAAGCAAAACCGGAGATTCGCACAGGGGCCGGCTGGCTTTTGCGCTTTGAAAGCGCCGATAACATTCGCTCTTTGCTGCCCCAACTGGGAGAAGTGCCGCTGCCGCCCTATATTCGCCAGACGCCGCGCGATGAAGCACAGTATCAAACCATTTATGCACGTAGTGAAAGCGGCGATAATCCGCTCGATTCGGCTGCCGCGCCTACGGCGGGCTTGCATTTCACGCCTCAACTGATGGCAAATTTGCGCACGCGGGGCGTGCAGTTTGGGTTTGTGACTTTAGCCGTCGGTTTGGGCACATTTCGACCGATTCAAAGCGAGACTTTGGAAGAGCATCAAATGCACGCTGAAGAGTTTGAAATCGCCCAAACCGTTGCCGAAGCCATTGCAAAACAGCGCGAACGTGGTGCCCGTGTGATCGCCGTTGGCACAACCGCCGCGCGTGTTTTGGAATCGGTCGGCGACGAAAACGGCCTGGTCAAAGCGCAAAGTGGCGTCACGCAGAT
>DASWNL010000018.1:0-4937 GCA_036399215.1 Abditibacteriaceae bacterium | reverse complement strand
CGAAAGCGACGTAAAGCGTCCATTTTTTCGCTGCGATTAGTGCCGTTTTTCCAGGCTTCGCGGGCCAGACTTCGCAACTGCGGTCGTGAAACCGGCTTGGCTTTATGGCGCAGGTAATCCAGCAGTTCGGTTTGGCGTTCGAGTGTGTCGGATAACGCCTGCGAAAAACCCAGCATTTTACATAACCGAGAGCGAAAAGTAGGATGCTCTTTCAATTCGATAAAAAAGGAAGTTTTATCCTCGACGGCATCGGCCAACCGCGAAAAATTGAGCAGGGCACGAAACGGGTCGGCGCTGTGCGCAAGGTCATGTAGCAGGGCATCTATAAGCGGCAAAAGCGCAGAACGCTCGGCATCAGGGCGTGCCAGTCCTTCGATAAGTTGCAAAGCGCGACGCGTGGAAATCTGCGGCTCAGCCGGGGCGGCTATGCGACCTCGTTTTTTAACCAGTGGCGGCTTGATGCGCTCGAATAGACCAAGTTGCAAAAGGAGTTCGTGGATGCCGGTTTCATCTCTGGTTTCGGCCTGCCAGAGTGCTGAAAATGAGGTCATGGAAGAAGTCATGATTGGTGTAGGGGCGAGATAAAGACCGACATAATCTTAATTCTTGTAAAATTCTTGACAACCTTCGATAGTTCTTCACACAAGTCTCTATGACATTAAGACTCAAAACCCTGCTTTTGACTGGCGCCACCCTGTTGGCGTTGGTTGCCGTTTTATATATGGTAGCTTCCAGAGTGCTAGTCAGTAATCTCGACAGCGCCGAAGTGGAAAACGCACACCAGGCTTTAGGTGCGGCAGTGACGGCCATTTACCGTGAAGCCGATGAGTTCCGTGACCGGCTGGCAATTTTGGCAGCTTCGGATGCGACCTATCAATTCGCTCAAGATGGCAATGCAAACTTCAGTGACTCAAACCTGAGTGTCGGTGCACTCGAAACGCTGGGCCTGCATTTTATTGCCGTAATAGACCTTGAAGGGCGCCCGGTTTATGCGACGGGCTTTGACCCGCAGCAAAAGCAGAAAATACCTATTTCACCCGAATTAGAAGCACATTTTCAACCCGCCGATGCGCTGCTACAACACAAAAGCATAGACGACGATCACACCGGTCTTTTTGTGACTTCGCAAGGCCCGATGCTATTAACCTCACGGCCTATTTTAAACAGCGCCAAACAAGGCCCGATTCGGGGCACACTCTTAGCCGGACGCTATTTAGATAGCCGCGCTCTGGGGCAACTGGGCGCCGCCGCGCAATTAAATCTTTCGCTATTGCCGGCCAAAGATAAGCTGCCCCGCGACTTTGTTGTTGCCAAAACCGCCATTCAGCAGGCGGCCTCTGTCGTTGCCTCTTCCCGTGCTAATGAAGGGGGCGAAAATGAAGAGGGCGAAGCGGCCAATACTTCCGACGAGGCCGGAGCAACGCAGGCCCGGCAACATGTGCAATCGTTGGATGCGGACGACATGGCGGCTTATACCCTTCTCGAAGATGTGTATGACCAGCCAACGTTGATGTTACGCGCGACGATGCCGCGCCAGGTTTCCGAAGCCAACAAAAGCAACCTGGCTTATCTCATGTCGGCAGTGGCTATCGTCGGCGTTATTTTCGCCGTTTTGACCATGCTGATGCTGGAAAAAATGGTCTTATCTCGATTGGGCCGTTTTAGCCATGAAGTCGCCACCATCGGTCAAAACCACGACATTACGCGTCGCTTGCAGTTCAAAGGCAACGACGAGCTTTCCAAAGCGGCCCAATCCATCAACGCCATGCTGGCCGATATTGAACGCTATGAAAAAGAGCAGGAAAAAAACGCCGAGCAGATGCGCCAATCGAAAGAGATGGCCGAAAGCGCCAATCGCACTAAGAGCGCCTTTTTAGCCAGCATGAGCCACGAAATCCGCACGCCGATGAACGCTATCATCGGCATGAGCGGCTTGCTGTTGAATACCGATCTCGATGCCGATCAGAAAGAGTGCAGCGAAATCATCCGCAACAGCGCTGATGCGCTCTTAACCATCATCAACGATATTCTGGACTTTTCCAAAATCGAAGCCGGGCGCATGGAGTTGGAAAACCAGCCTTTCGATTTGCGCAATTGTATCGAATCGGCATTCGATTTAGTAGCCACCAAAGCCGCCGAAAAAGGCCTGGAAATGGGCTATGTGTGGGATGAAAACGCGCCCGATGCCATCGTGGGCGATATTACGCGCCTGCGCCAGATTATCATTAATTTGCTGACCAACGCCGTGAAGTTCACGCCGCAGGGCGAAGTGGTTTTAAGCATTAAAGCCAGGTGTTTGGAAGGGGATAGCGACTGCAAAGATAAAGGACATTACGAGTTGCACTTTGCCATTAAAGATACCGGCATCGGTATTCCCGCCGACCGCATGGACAGGCTTTTCAAATCGTTTAGCCAGGTAGATGCCTCCATGACGCGCAAGTTTGGCGGCACAGGTTTGGGCCTCACCATCAGCAAGCGTTTATCCGAACTAATGAACGGCAAAATGTGGGTGGAAAGCGAAGGCGAAGGCAAAGGCTCAACTTTTCATTTCACGATTCACGCCGAAGCTGTGCCCATGCCGGCGCGTCGCTCTCGCTTGCAGGGCAGTCAACCGGCCCTTGAAGGAAAACGCGTTTTAATTGTGGACGACACGGCCACCAACCGGCGCATCTTCAATTTGCAAACCGAGTCCTGGGGCATGATGCCGCGCGATACGGAATCGGCGCTGGAAGCTCTGGAATGGATTAAGCGCGGCGACCCCTTTGACGTGGCAATTCTTGATATGCAAATGCCGGAAATGGACGGCGTAACGCTCGCGCTGGAAATACGAAAGCATCGCACCGAGGAAGCCCTGCCACTTGTTATGGCAACTTCAATTAGTAGGCGCATGGCCGAAACAGATATGGTGAACTGGGCCGCGTTTTTAACTAAGCCGGTCAAGCAATCTCAGATGTTTGAAGTGTTGGCGCGCCTGTTCTTCGATGAAGATCAAATCGAAGTGTTCGACACCAAGAAGTTGCAATTTGATAAGGAGATGGGCAAGCAGTGGCCGCTGCGGATTTTGCTGGTCGAAGATAACGCCGTAAACCAGAAATTAGCCTTGCGATTACTCGATCAAATGGGCTATCGCGCCGATGTGGCCGGTAACGGGCTGGAAGCGATTCAAGCACTGGAACGCCAAACCTATGACGTAGCTTTGATGGATGTGCAGATGCCGGAAATGGATGGCCTTGAAGCCTCACGTCACATTTGCGCGCGATGGAAGCGCGACGAGCGCCCCCGCATTGTCGCCATGACCGCCAATGCTATGCAGGGCGACCGCGAAATGTGTCTTGAAGCCGGCATGGACGATTATGTCAGCAAGCCGATTCACACTGAAGATTTAGTTGCAGCCCTGCGCCGCTGCCAGCCCCGCGCCAACAACAAAGCGCGTCCCGAAGAAGGACAAAGTAAAGCGCAACAGATAAGTGAACAGGCAGACACCAAACCAGTAATACCGGCATCATCGGCAGTAGTTGCGGCGCCGGTTGTTGAACAAGCGCCGGCAAAACTCAACGGCACGGCACCCGGAATAAACTTAGATACTAAATCAGATGCAAAGACCGATACCAAACAGCCTGTTAAACCAGAAGGAACGGCAGAAACCAGCGAAGAAGAAAGAGAAACGCTCAATAGGCCTACCATTGAACGTTTGCGCGAAACTTTGGGCGATGACTTTGTGGTGGAGTTAATTGACACTTTTCTCGCTGATGCCCCGCCATTGATAGAAGATTTAAAGCGCAGCATCCAGGAAAGCGATGCTACCTTAATGAAGCGCTCATCGCATACCTTGAAATCGAACAGCGCCAACTTCGGCGCGATGATTTTGTCGGGTTTGTGCAAAGAGTTGGAAGAGCAGTCCAAAGCCGGCGAAATGGACGGCGCCGCGGAGCGTGCGGCGTTGGTCGAAACCGAATACGAAAAGGCTAAAGTCGCCTTGGAAGCAGTGAAAAGCGAATTAGTGTGAGGGTATAAGAGCGGGGCTAACGCCCACTTCCAATCAACTTTCCAGTTTGGATGATTGGAAGTGGGCGTCAGCCCCGCTCAGAGAAAAGCAGCCCATGAAAATTGAACCGGGACGGATTTTAATCATTGACGATGACCGTATGCAGCGCATGTTGCTCACGCGCAGCCTGACGCAAATCGGCCATACGGTAGAATCGGTGGAAGGCGGGCCGCAAGCGTTTGAACTCTTGAAAAAAACGCCCTTCGATGTGATTTTGTGTGACATCGAAATGCCGGATATGGATGGCTTTCAAGTGCTGGAGCGCATCATGAGCGACGAAGAATTGAAAAAGATTCCCGTTATCATGGTGTCCGGCTTTGGCGAAATGACAGGCGTAGTGGCCTGCATCGAAATGGGTGCTGCCGATTATCTGCACAAGCCCGCCGACCCGGCGCTGTTGCGGGCGCGCATCGAAAACAGCCTTGAGAAAAAACGCTGGCATGAGCAGGAAATCGCCCTGCATCAGGAAATCTCCGAAAAGTATCAACAACTCAAAGAACTCGAAGAGTTGCGTGACAGCCTGACACACATGATTGTGCACGATTTGCGCACGCCGCTCACTTCGCTGATTTCAGGTATGCAAACCGTTGAGGTTTTGGGTGACCTGAATGAAGAACAAAATGAATGTCTCAACATGTCGGTTGAAGGCGGCGAACTTTTGCTGGGGATGATTAATGACCTTTTGGATATTTCCAAGATGGAAAGCGGCAACGTGCAAATCGAGCGCAACGAATGGAGTCCTGCTGAGTTAGTGCGGCGCGCTTTGAAACAAGTCACTTCCTTAGCCGCGATGAAGGATTTGAGACTCATCTGCGAAAACTGCGCGGCGACGCCACTCATTACTGCCGATGAAGATAAAATCAGCCGCACTTTGGTGAACTTGCTGGGCAAT
>DASWNL010000017.1:0-1983 GCA_036399215.1 Abditibacteriaceae bacterium | reverse complement strand
ATACCCATTATTGGCGTTGGAGTTCACGGCGCCTGTGCCATTATTTTCTTTTTCTGCATTGGATATGTATGTTTCTTTCACGGAGATGACACTTTACAACTAACAGAGGAAAAATATGGCCTACCGGCTTATCAAAAATATAGAAGAGCTTATAAGGTATTAGGATTTGGCATTATTGCATTTCCTATCCTCGCCGCCTTGCTGACGCTTGTAGTTGTGCCCCGTTACCTTGTATTTGGCGTGGAATGGGCGGGCATATGGGTTTTTGCTATCTATTGGTTAGTCAAGAGTTGGGAAATCTACAAGACAAATGCAGATCAGGAGGCCGCCAAAGGAAATCTCGAAATAGCCAAGGCTGAAAAGAGCAGCGCAGGAGTGAATCCTGTGCAGCAGACCCCCAGCGCGGCCCCCGATGCGCCTCTGCAAAAGGTGGCACCGGCGAATGATAATGTTTCAGCCCAAGACCAGTTACGTGGCAAAGTGACAGTGCGGAAAAAGATGAGTTACTTGACCCAGGTTGCCACCAATGGCCCCGCAGATGAATCTGCTGCCAGCGGCGCATGAAGCCTAAAAACAAAAAATTAGCCTGCACAGGCAGATTGGCGTCCTCCAAGCAGATTCCGTTGTTGCTCATGACTTTAGTCGCTGCGGCAACAGCTTCTGATTTTCTACCATCTTGAAATTGGCAAAGGATAACATGAGTTTCAACGGATTGGGTTTGCATCTGGGCAATTTGTCGTTGCTATCCAAGGCGCAAACGCGCTCGATTTCGCCGGAGAACTTTGACGGCGAAAAAGGCAAAGCGGGCATGGCAACTGAAGGAACGGGCGCGCACTGCGCTCGCGATTTGGGGCAGGGCTGGAAGATTTCGCCATCAATTCGCATTGAGTCTGGCGAAGTGCGTGAAATAGCAAACATCGAAGGGCCGGGCGCCATTCAGCAAATCTGGATGACGCCAACCGGGCACTGGCGCCATTCGATTTTGCGCTTTTACTGGGATGACCAGGAAACGCCTTCTGTTGAATGTCCGGTCGGCGATTTCTTCGCCTGCGGTTGGAATAAATACGCTCAGGTTTCCAGTCTCGCGGTCTGTGTAAACCCTGGTAGCGCCTTTAATTGCTACTGGGAGATGCCGTTTCGCAAGCGTTGTCGCATTACAATGGAAAACATCGGCGGGGACGCCATGACGCTTTATTACCAGATCAACTATACGTTAACCGAAGTGCCGGAAGACGCGGCCTACTTTCACGCGCAGTTTCGCCGCACTAACCCGTTGCCATATAAGGACGTTTACACGATTCTTGATGGCGTGCAGGGTCAGGGCCAATTTGTCGGCACTTACATGGCCTGGCAGGTGAATAACACAGGCTGGTGGGGCGAAGGTGAGATCAAATTTTTCATGGACGGAGACGGCGAATTTCCCACCATCTGCGGCACCGGCACCGAGGATTATTTTTGCGGCAGCTACAACTTTGAAAACCAGGCCACCAAGCAGTATCAAGAATTCACCACGCCTTATGCCGGCTTGCCCCAGGTCATTCGTCCAGACGGGCTTTATCAATCGCAAACGCGCTTTGGCCTATATCGCTGGCATATCATGGACCCGGTGCGCTTTGAGAAAGATTTGCGCGTCACGATTCAGGCTTTAGGTTGGCGTAGCGGCGGGCGTTACTTACCGGCGCAAGATGATATTGCCAGCGTAGCTTACTGGTATCAGACTTTGCCAACCGCTACCTTCCCCACTTTGCCGGATAAGGATTATTTGGAAGTAATTTAAGGCGCCTGCTACTTGCATTTTTGAGCATCGCCGCTATACTTGATGTTCGCTTACGAAAGTAGCGGGCGATTAGCTCAGGGGGAGAGCATCACCTTGACACGGTGGGGGTCGTAGGTTCAAATCCTACATCGCCCAGTTTTACAAAAGATTCTGCGCAAACCATTATCTATACGAGTTGTCTAAGGCCAATCATGAAACGATTGGCC
>DASWNL010000016.1:0-1642 GCA_036399215.1 Abditibacteriaceae bacterium | reverse complement strand
TGACAGCAACCTTTCGCTGTTGGCAGGACAGGCCAACATTTACCGCGACGGCGCTTTTATCGGCGCGGCGCAGCTATCGCAAACCGCGCCGGGCGGCGAACTGAAACTGTTTCTCGGCCCCGATGAACAAGTGAAAGCCAGGCGCGAACTAACCAAGCGCGAAGTGGATAAGAACTTTATCGGCAACGTGCGACGACAAAACTTCGCTTACAAAATCGAAGTGGAAAACTTAAAACCGCATCGCGTTGAGCTAACGGTTCTTGACCAGATTCCTGTTGCACGCCACGAGCAAATCAAAGTCAAGCCGCATCATCCGGCGCCGCAACCGGAAACTGATGATTTAGGCGTGATGACCTGGAAATTGAATTTACCTGTGGGAGTTAAGCGCGAACTGCATTCAGATTATGTTGTGGAAAGCGCACGCGACGTTTCTTTGACAGGATTGAATGAATAGAACGCAAATTAACGCAAATGAGCGCGAATCTTCGCAAATTCCTTTCAAAAATATTTGCGTTAATTTGCGCCTATTCGCGTAATTTGCGTTCTATTAAAACGAAAAATGAAAACATTACTTATTCTTATTGACGGCACAACTTACGAAGGCACACTAATTGGCGCGCCGGGAACGGCAACCGGCGAAGTGGTTTTCAACACTTCGATGACGGGCTATCAGGAGATTCTCACCGACCCCAGCTATGCCGGGCAGTTGGTAGCCCTTACCTACCCGCTTATCGGCAACTATGGCGTGAACTCGCAGGACGGCGAAAGCATCGGCCCGCAGGTGGCCGGATTCATCGTCAAAGAGATGTGCGATGTGCCTTCCAACTATCGCAGCGAAGGCAGCGGCGATGATTACTTGACCAAGCATAACCTGACCGGCATCCAGGGTGTGGATGTGCGCTCTTTAGTGAAAAGGCTGCGCGACGCCGGCGTCATGCTGGGCATGATCACAACCGAGCATACTGCGGAAGATGGTCTCGAAGTTTTAAAGAACCTGCCGCCTTACGATTCGGGCACTTATGTGCGCGAAGTCACCACGTCAAAAGCCTTTCAGTGGCAGCAGGGGCAGCCGAACACGCCGCCCGACCAGTGGGAGATGCCGCTGGGAGCCGAAGCGCGCGTGGTAGTTCTCGATTACGGCACAAAATACAATATTCTGCGCAGCCTACGCGAGCGCGGTTTGGAAGTCGTGGTTCTGCCCTGCACTGCCAGCGCCGCAGAGATTATGGCATGGCAGCCGGACGGCTTGATGCTTTCCAACGGCCCTGGCGATCCCCGCTCGTTAGATGATGAAGTGAATGTCGTGCGCGAAATTCAAGCACAGCAACCGGAAATGCCGATGTTTGGCATCTGCCTCGGTCATCAAATTTTGGGACGCGCTTTGGGCGGCGACACTTTCAAACTAAAATTCGGCCATCGCGGCGCCAATCATCCGGTGAAGGATTTAACCAACGGCAAAGTTCATATCACAACGCAAAACCACGGCTATGCCATTGATGCCGATTCGCTGCCGGACGACGTCGAAGTCACGCACCTCAACTTGAACGATAATACTGTAGAAGGGTTGCGCCACCGCGTGAAGCCGGCGTTTTCGGTGCAGTATCACCCGGAAGCGAGTCCGGGGCCGAAGGATAATGCATAC
>DASWNL010000015.1:0-1626 GCA_036399215.1 Abditibacteriaceae bacterium | reverse complement strand
GGATTTTTGTTACCGAGCGCGCGAAGCCGGAGCGCAAGTGTGGACGCATCCCGGCGTGACGTTGTATCATTTTGAACACACTACAACAGCGGGCAGCGACGACATTAATTTCAAATACGTCACCACCAAAAACGGCATTCTTTTCAAAAAGCGCTGGGGCGAACAGTTTCGTAGTGAGGCTGGCCCTTCTGAAGCAGAAACGCAATGGCTGGCCTTGACAAAAAAGAGCATTGCCGAAGTTGATTGGCAAAACCTATCATGACGGCAAAGAGAACCGGAACGAAAATGAGAAAGGCGCTTTGTGCTGGCATTTTCGCGCGCTGATTGGTTGTTTCCGCCTTTCCTGTGGGGAAATATCGGGGCCGTGCTTGGCGTTTTCGCTTTTTCGTGGCTGGTGACCTGCGGGTTGTTGGCTCTATTTTTTCGCGGAGCTAAAACGCGTTGGCGCGAAAAGGCGCGATATTTCGACCAGATTCTGCGCGCAAAGGCGCATCGTTTGCGCTTTGGATCACATGAGCATGAAGACGTGGCTTTGCGGCGCGAGCGGGTATGGCTCACCTGGTTTTTTCGGTTCTGGACAAACTTCGCTTCAGCACCGGTTCTGTGCATCGGATCGCTTTTAGTGCCGTTTATGGCCTTTCGCCATTCGATGAGTGGTGGCGTTTTCGAGCGTGATTACGCGGCAAGCTGGCTGTTACCCGGTTTGTGCTACGCCGGTGCCATGCTGTTGTCTTTTGTATTGAAGCGCGTTTTTCGGCGCCGGCGCCCGCCTTTGCAAAAAGGCGACTTTGGCTATAAGTTGACCAAAGACCCGTCGTTTCCATCAGGTCATTCGTTGACTTCGTTTTGCTTTTGGGCAATGGTGCCGGTCGCGGCGCATCTGACCGCTTCGCCGCCGAATACAGTCTTGAAATTAGCGCTGATGGGTGCCGCCATCGTCTTGCTTACAGGTCTAAGCCGCATCTATCTGCGCGTGCATTTCCCCTCAGATGTGGCGGGCGGTTTTCTGATCGGCGCATTGTGGGCAGGCGTTTGTCTCTGTCTGCTGCCTGCCGCGCTGCATATTGGTTGAACTGGTTTATTTGGAAAGGATGATTTATGGACGACTTAAAGCCTCGCATTAAGCAGATGATCGTTGAGCGGCTGTTTTTGAATGTTGAAGCAGGCGACATTCCCGACGACGCTGCGTTGATGGAAACTTATGACATTGACTCAGTGCAACTTTTTGAGTTGGTCGTGGGATTGGAAGATGAATTTGGCGTCGTGATGGACGATGTGGACTTTCAAATCGACACATTTCACACCGTCAATTCCATCGCCGAATTTGTGCAAAGTAAGCAGTAACAATTGAAAATGCAAAATTAAAAATGCAAAATCGAGGCTTGCGCTTTTGCATTTTTAATTTTGCATTTTCAATTGAATTGGGGGCTTCATGAACTCATCGGGCAAGGCGAGCGGCAAAAAACTCAGTGTTTTGTATTTGAATCATTCAGGGCAAATCAGCGGGGCCGAGCAATCACTGCGGGCATTACTCTGGCAGTTCCGCCGCGAGAATGCCGGTATTGACCCGATTATCGGCTTGCCCGGCGGTGGCCCTTTAGCCGACTTGTTGCGTGATGAAGAGTT
>DASWNL010000014.1:0-7034 GCA_036399215.1 Abditibacteriaceae bacterium | reverse complement strand
AGATGATTAAGGTTTCTTCGAGTAAGCCCAACTCTTTGAGGTCTTTGATTAACGCTGCTGCCGGGCCATCAATGCCCGCTGCGGTGCGACCCAGGCCACGGAACAGATCATTGTGATGATCCCAGCCGCCAGCATCAATTTGCACAAAGCGCACACCGCGCTCCACTAAACGGCGTGCAACAAGCAGGCGCGCACCGGTCTGGCTCTTGCCATACATATCGCGGATTTTTTGCGGCTCTTTAGTAATGTCGAAGGCTTCGGTCGCTTCCACCTGCATACGGAACGCGAGTTCAAACGAATCAATGCGCGCTTCGAGTTGCTCGTCGCGGCGCACGCGATTCATGTGCATTTCATCGAGACGGCGTGCCAAATCCAACTGCACACGCTGCTCGTCAATGCTGCTGAATTCACTGGTCAGGTTCGGCAAAATGCGGTCAAGTTTCTGGCCGGGGCGATATTCAGTTTTGGCGCCTTGGTAAACAGAAGGCAAAAACGCCGATTGGCGCCAATCGGGGCTGCCACCTAAGGAAACAAAGCCGGGTAAGCTCTGATTTTCCGTGCCCAAGCCGTAAAGAACCCATGAACCGAGACTGGGCTTGGTCAAAACCAATGAGCCGGTATTGATGAATTTGGCTGCCGGGCCGTGTGCCGGAACATCGGCGGTCATTGAGCGAATCACGCACATCTCGTCGGCCACGCCGGAGAGTTGCGGAAAGGCTTCGCTGATTTCGAGGCCATTTTTGCCACAGCGCTTGAATTCAAAAGGAGAAGGAAAGCCCACGCCGCCGCCGACGGTTTGGTCGCGGAACTTTTCTAAGCCAGGCGTAGGAGAAAAAGTATCAATATGACTGGGCGCGCCACCCGCAAAGATATGAATAACGTGCTTGGCTTTGGCGGCTAAAGGCGGTGTTTTAGGAGCGAGCGGGCCGCTGGCGTTAACGGGAGGGCCGGGAGGAGTTGTTTTGCTGGCTCCTGCCGCTTCGCGTGCCGCCTGGCGGGCTGCATTCTGCGCCTGCGCAGGGGTAATTACGCCGTCGTCCAGCAAAGTGGCTAAGGCCAAACCGGCCATACCCATACTGGCGCGCTGCAAAAACTCGCGGCGCGACTTGGGCGCCTCCTGTAGATTGCCACAGGTGTGAAACTCGTTTTGTTCAAACATGAACGGATTTCTCCTTTAAAACACCTAAACAGATACCTCGCAGCCTAAAAGGGCCGCTCGCCATAGCAAATAAATTTTAAATCAGGCTTTAATCAACTAAGAGAAGAAACTTCGGGCACAACGTAGTAGATTGGCAACCATTATACCACAGGCGCCTTTTGTAACCAATTGTCGCCTTCCGTGCTACTGTGCAGAGAGAAACTAAAAACACTCATTAACCACACAACAGTAATGCCGAAACGGTTGGCCGGAGACTACGTTCCGTGCTACTCAGACAGGAAAATATGCTTCTAACTGCACATCTTAAGGAGCACAGATTGAAGCACAAAATACTAATAGTTCTGGCTTTAGCCATTCAAACAGGTCAGGCCCAGGATGAATGGCCGGAATTTCGCGGCCCAACCGGACAAGGTCATTCAATGGCGACAAATCTGCCAACTGAATGGTCAACCACGAAGAACATCACCTGGAAGCAAGCGATTCCCGGATTCGGCTGGTCTTCGCCTATTGTCAGCCAGGGGCAAGTTTTCCTCACAAGCGGCATTCCCGATAATAATGGTGGGCCATCTTTGCACGCTCTGTGCTTGGACGCCAAAAGCGGAAAAATCCTCTGGGACAAGGAAGTTTTCACGCCGAATGAAACCAGACTGCGGCCTATTCACGACAAAAACAGCCAGGCCAGCCCTACTCCCATTATTGCGGGTGACCGCCTGTGGGTGCATTTCGGACATCATGGCACGGCTTGCTTGGACAGGCAGGGCAAAATCCTCTGGCGCAATAATGAGTTGAATTACGAGCCGGTGCATGGCAATGGTGGCTCGCCAATTTTAGCCGATGACAAATTGGTTTTTCATGCTGATGGCGCAAGCGAACCTTTCGCCGCAGCGCTGGATAAAAATAGCGGCAAACTGATCTGGAAAGTGGCGCGCAACACACAAGCCGGCAGTAAATTCTCATTTAGCACGCCGCTTTTGATTACAGTCAACGGACAGCAACAAATTATTAGCCCGCATAGCGGTGCGGTTTCGGCCTTAGACCCCAAAGATGGCCGCGAAATCTGGCGCGTGCGCTATGGGCAAGGCTACTCCGTCGTGCCGCGCCCCATTTTCGGTCATGGTTTGCTTTTTCTCGCTACAGGTTTCAACCGCGCCGACATTTTAGCGATTCGCCCCGATGGACAGGGTGACGTGACCGAAACACACATTGCCTGGCGCACCACTAAAGGCGCACCGCTCACGCCTTCGTTGCTTTTGGTAGGCGAAGAATTATACGCGGTTTCAGATAATGGTTTAGCCAGTTGCTGGGATGCCAAAACCGGTAAAGTTCACTGGCAAGAAAAGGTGGATGGCAACTACTCCGCTTCGCCAATCGCCGCAGCGGGCCGCATTTACCTGCAAAACGAAACCGGAACCGGCACTGTTGTGCAACAAGGCCAGGAATTCAAAAAGTTAGCGACCAATTCTCTCGAAGAACGCAGTCTGGCCTCTTATGGCATATCGGACAACGCGATTTTCATACGCACCGTAGGACATTTGTATAAAGTTTCTGAGCAAGTAACAAAGTAATCTTTTCGCTTTCCGTATCATGGGCACTTACAACCGATTAACAACTAAAATGCAGTGCCCACGCTGCCATTCACAAGTTGAAGTGGTAGTAGATTGCTACTTTGGGGACACCAGCCAAATGAGGAATTATCTTGTGGGCGACACTTATGAGTGGTTTCCACGCAAAGCGGTTCAAAACGGCGGTAGACCGGAAGGCGGGAATACAAAAGGCGAAGGTTACACCGAATGTCCTAAATGTGAAAAGGATTTCCACGTCAAAGTCGTAGTTGAAAATGACACAATAATCGGAGCCGAACCAGACGCTACTAAAGCCCCATTCATCCCAGATTAAATAACTCTCAAAAATTTAAGGGGCGAACACTGCATGGTGTTCGCCCCTTCGTTGCTTACTACTCTTCAAACGTTACTAAAGTCCTTCGACTTCCCAGCCTTTGCGGTATTGGCGCCGCACATATTGGTTGGCTTCGGGCATGTTAGGGAATTGCATCTTCTCAGCGTCCCATTGCAAGGTCGTTTTGGGGAAGCGCGTGGCAAGTGTGCCGAGTAGAATCGCTTCGGTTAAGGGGCCGGCGTAATCAAAGTTGGCGCCCGGTGTTGTCTTGCCTAAAATACCATCTACCCACTGTTTCCAGTGGTCGGTGCCATCCACTTTGACCAAATCTGTTTTATCAAGGCCCTCGCCAATCAGGCGCGGTATTTCAACGTGCGGCAAGACCATGACGCCTTTGGTGCCGATGAAAATGCTGCCCTGACCGGGGATGCGCCAGGCATCATCGTCGGGTTTGGCATCTTTGGGCCGGGCTTGCTCTAAGATTTCCTTTGGCGGCTTCTGGTCGCCGTCATACCAGACCACGCGCACAAAGGGACCGTCGGTGTATTGCGTAGCCGGAAAAATGTAATTCACAATGGCATCGGTTGCCCACGAATGACTATTCGGCGCGGCGCCTTCGCTGCGCACGCTGAGTGGTGAGGTTAGTGCCAGAGCTTTGAAAACCGGGTCATAAATATGGCAACCCATGTCGCCGAAGGTGCCGGTTCCAAAATCCAAACGGCGACGCCAATCGCCGGGATGATAAAAGCCACTAATAAAAGGGCGCTCGGCGGCTACACCCAGCCACTTGTCCCAATCGAGGTTGGGCGGAACTGGGTCAACGCGAGTTGGCAGAGGGCCGTTATCGCCCCATTTTTTGTCGCTCCAGGCGTGGACTTCTTTAATCTTGCCGATGACACCGGCCTGCACCGTCGCTACCGCCGTGCGGTAATAAACGCTGCTGTGAATTTGAATGCCCATTTGCGTTACGAGCTTTTTCTCCCGCGCTTTTTCGGTCAGGCGACGCGCTTCATAAATGTTATGCGTGAGCGGCTTTTGCCCGTAAACGTGCAGGCCGCGCTGCATCGCCGCCATCGCAATCGGCGCGTGCATGTGATCGGGCGTGGATACATTCACCGAATGGAGGTCTTTTTCCTTGTCCAGCAGTTCGCGGAAGTCTTTATAAATGCGCGCTTCGGGAAACTTTTTGCGAAATTCTTCAGTGCGACTCGAATCTACATCGCAGCCGGCTACGACTTTAATAGCCGGATGGCCCGCAATAGCGCCCACATCAGCACCAGCCATGCCGGAGCATCCAAAACTGGCATGGCGAATAATACGATCCGGCTTTTGAGCCTGTGCCAAAGCGTTACGAGTCAGAACCGGCGCGGCTACGGCGCCAGCGGCCAATTGTTGTAGAAAAATACGACGCGAAGTTGACATGATGATTTAGACAAATTCCTTAAATTGATTTGCAAAATTTGGATAAAAACGAGAACCATGTCATTCTGAGTCCTGCCCAGAGGGCGCCCGCAAAGAATCTAATACGAACTTCAATTTCAGAATAGATTCTTTGCGGGCGCCCTCTGGGCAGGACTCAGAATGACAACATTTCTACTTTTGTCTCAAGTTAATCTTTGTAGACACTCTTTAGCGCGAAACGACGCGCCTGGTTTTATCTTCAAACGGCAATGGGATGCGAGCGCCATCTTGTTCTGCCGAAGCGTGAAAAGCGATGCCCATTTCAATCGAAGCGCGCCCGGCTTTGCCATCGCAGTTGGGCGCGCGGTTTTCTTCGATGGATTTCACCAATTCGTCAACCGCGCCTTGCATGGGCAACATAAAACTTTGCGGTGCGTGATAGCGGCGGCGCACGGCGCGTTTGGGCGAATAGCTAAACCACGGACGGCCCGGACGCTGATCTTGTAGTTCGTAAAGCGTAACTTCCAGGCCTTCCTCGAACTGGTCAATGGTTAAAGAGCCGCTATCGCCGCGAAAAGTAAAAGTAAACGGCTGAATCGAAGCGAAATCTACCAAAGCCGTCACGCCGTTTTGCATCTTTACGAAACCACGTCCGTCGGGGTCGGCTTTGTCATCGGTTTCAATCAGTTCGCCCTGCACCCATTGAGCCGGGCCGAAGAAATCGGTCAACACATCAAAAGCGTGGCTGCCGTTGTGCATCAACTTGCCGTAACCAAAACACTCGACCATCTTGATTTCGCCGATAGCGCCTTCTCCAATTAACTCTTTCGCCATTTGAAAAACCGGATGAAAGCGGCGCGGGTGGTTGATGAGCAGTTTGGTATTCGCTTTTTCGCACGCCTGGATCATGGCATCGCATTCCGCCAGAGAAGTCGCCATCGCTTTTTCGCAAAGCACGCCTTTAACTCCAGCCTGGGCCGCCAAAACTGTCATCTCGGCGTGTAAGTGAGCATGTGTGGCGATGCCGACAATATCTAAATCTTCATGGGCCAGCATCGCCTGCGCAGAATCATAATAGTTCACAGCGCCAAAGCGGTTTTCAAAGGACGATTTCGCATCGTCGCCGGGATTGGCAAGCGCGACGACTTTGGTAGATTCATGCGCTTCAAAAGCTGAAGCTTGCGAACATGGCAAGTAATCGTAATTGAGCAGCCAGCGCGTTTCGTCATCAATAGTCAGCGCCTTGCGGCCCACGCCGATGAGACCTACTTTGAGCATTTATTTGCCTTTTAATTTCGCTTCGGGCAAGACAATTCGCAAATGCGTGCCTTGTAAAAATGAAGTTTGAAACGAGCGGCGCTGTTCATCCACGCCGTTATAAGCCAAAGCGCCGCTACCCGACCGCAAAGCCACGCGCCCGGCATAACGTCGGGCAATATCCAAAACGCGGGGCAAGCCACCGCCGTGACCGCCCGAACCATAGCGCGTCGCGCCCATTTGGACGGCTACACCGAGGGATTGCGCATCGTTTTCCAACCGTCCGCTGAGCTTTTCGTTGCCCGCCAAACTTTGTCGCACGCCGATGCCCATATCGCCGATGCCAATGACTAAATAGCGCGTGTCCTGCTTGTTGCGATAGGTTTGCATGGCCGCCACGCCGCCGAAATCGGCCTGGGCATGTAAAAGCACATTGGAGCAAAGTTCCGAGAGCACTTCCATGACGTGCCCGCGCCCGACAATCGAATAACCGATGCCCTGCAACAGTTCGCCGGTGCGGCGCAGCATAACACTAATCGCATCGTGCGAGTGCATAACGGTTAAATCGAGCAGCACTTTACGTTCGGGCAAGTAACTGGGCCAGACAGGAATTTGGTTTTCGCGGCAGTCGAGTTTATTGCGCACTAAATCCCAGAATCCCATGCGTGTCAAATAGGAAACCGGCCCATTAGGCATAGCTTCAAGCAGGTTTTTTTCACTGGGTTTGGTGGTTTGCATCGCCCCCTGCGGCCAACCGGGCAGCAGTAATTTGACTGGCAAGGCGTCATCCGGCAGATGGTTAATGAACAAAACCAGGCCGCACATGGCAAAGGGGTCAATGAAACCGAGATTGCGTAAATCCAAAGTCAGTGGCCCGCTTTCAAAGCGAACCTCTTCCCATTGCCGCATTATGTCATCGTGCGCCTTGACCGAATAGGTTTTAGATTCCAAACAGACATTCATAATTTTGAATTTTAAATTTTGAATTTTAAATGACTCATCAAAATTATGAGGTGACTTCGTTTGATTTAACGATAGCCGTTAGAATGCGCATGAGTTCTTCCACTTGCGCCAACTGATAGGACACATCAATCGAAACTAATTCAGAATCGCGCAGTAACCTCAACCAATAATGCGCTTCTCTGGCTTCTTTGGAGGCAATAGACATTTTGGAAAGAAAGTCGGCACGCGATTGGGCCGCAATTGCTTCTTCCACATTGGCGCCAATGCTGGTGCCGCTTCGCAGTAACTGTTTGGATAGAACAAACTCCCGTCCACGCTGCAACTCCATGTAAAGCCGAATGATAGATAAAGCAAAATC
>DASWNL010000013.1:0-3807 GCA_036399215.1 Abditibacteriaceae bacterium | reverse complement strand
GACGACCGGCAACGAAAACGACGGCAAGGCCGTGAAGATTGTCAGGCCGGAAACGTAAAAACCCCCAACCCCCTTGGTAAGGGGGCTAAAGTAGAACTTGGTAGGGTAAGGCCAATGTTTACCTTGCCAGTCGTGTCTGATTTTAGCCCCCTTACCAAGGGGGTTGGGGGTTGCCGTTTTAATCCTTCACGCCGATGCGTTGCTCATCGGAGATCGCCCGCACTTCGGGGGCATACATGGCGTAGCCGTTGGTGGGCAGGGCATGGAAGCGGCCCGGAATTTCGGCACGCATCCGGTAGCGCAAAACACGGGTGCCTTGTGGCAGGTGGTCAACGAACAGGGCGACTTTTTCATCGCGTAGTTCGACGTTGCTGGCTAAGCCGTCACCCCAGGCGGCGCCGCTTCGCAGTTCCACTGGCTCAAGGCCCGCCGCTTTCATGTCTTCAAAAACCAGATACGAATAGTCGTTGTCCGCATCTATCGTGAGTTCAACTTCGATTAAATCGCCACTTTGCAAAGTCGCGTTGTCGTTGATTTCACTGCGGGTGAACTCTTGTTTCAATGGTTCAGGAATCGGGCGCGGAAACGGCGGAGCGATGCCGATGCGCCTGCTTGAAACAGCCGGGGCTATTTCAATTGTTGTGGTTGTTGTTACATCGCTTTGTTCTGGTTTTACATCAGGATTGCGCGTTAATTTGAAGTAGCGACGTTTAACCGCGATGGCGTTGCCCGAAGCCTTGATGGGTTCTTCGAGCGAGAAGTATTCGCTCGAAGCGTTCCAATACAGGTTGCCCCGGCCTTGCTTTTCGATGCTCACTTTGTTGGCGCCATCTTGCAAGAACAGGTCGCCGGTAATGAAGCGGTTATCGAAGAAGAGCATGTTGTCGCGGTTGACGCGATAAGAGCGCTTGATGCGGTCGTTCAAAGTGACAGTAAGGGTGTAATCCACGTCCAGTTCTTTGTTGACACGCACGTAATCGTTAAGCGCGCTGACCGCGATGGCGGTTTCTTTGGTGCTGCGCCAGTGGTTGCCACGCGATTGTGTGACCAGCCACTTCATGCTGCGGTCAACCATCGCGTTTTTGGGGTCAATCAGCAAAAACGCTTTCAAAGTCCAGGCGTTGGTTTCCACATCGTTGTTCCACCAATGCCACCAGGCGTTTTGCATCCGCCAACGCGCTGTGCCATTGGCTTCATCCACGATAGCGGTGTTTTCCAGATTGCGAACTAACACGCTGGCTTTATTGCGGTCGTTGCTGTTCCACAAAGCGATAGCAAGTAAGGCTTGCGAATAGGGCGTTAAGCGTTCGCGTTGATCGAATAGACGCCCGCTGACGATGCGTTGTGAAGCATCGCTCATTCGCCCGCGCGTGGAAAGCGCGTGCGCCATCCAGGTGAGAAGTTGCAGGTTGTCTTCATCGGTCATCTGCTTTTCGAGATAAGCATAACCGCGCTGCAAAACGTCATCGCGCACTTTGACTTCAGCGGCCCTTGCCATCGCCAAGCCCCACATTACATAGGCGCTCATGTATTCATCGCTTTGAGCTGAACCGGGCCACCAACCCCAGCCGCCATCGGCGCGCTGCATATCATAAAGGCGATTCAAGCCTTCCTGCGTCATGCGATTGACTTCGGCCTGATCGTAAACCGGATTGCTGCCGCGCCGCTTCGTCCACCACAAACGCGAAGCCATCTGTTGCAGGTCGCGCGAGTTTGGTTGGCCGGTTGGATAGGTATAGCCGCTGTTGCGAACGCGTTCGCCAATCGGCGCTTCTCTGGCTTCTTTGTCATAAGCCTCGGCGCGCGCTTTCAATGTTTGCAAATTGACGCCGCTATCCGAAAGCGTCTTTTGCACAAGCACCGTTGGCATGAAGCGCGAAAGCGTTTGTTCGACGCAACCATAGGGATAATCGGCCAGATAGGGCAGGGCATCCATCATTGTCGCCGCCAGACTGGGATTCAATTGCACATTGAGATTGCTCTGTCCGAAACGCCGCTCTTTAGGTAAGTTGATGGTGGCGATAGCTTGATTCTGTCCTTCTTTCAAAACGCCGCTCTGGTTGGCAAAGCGCTGCACCCCATGCACTAAAATCGGGAAGTTCATCTTGACCGCGTCGGCATCTTCATCAGTCTGTGCCGTCATCTGCACATCGGCCTTGCCATCACGCGTGACGTTGATAACCCAGTTGACGCGTGTTTCTTCGCCGGCTTTGACTTCAATCCAGCCATCGGCATTCTTCATCATTTCGCCGTTGGCTAAACCGCTTGCCGGGTTGGCATCCACTTCCAAACCATCGCCCGCTTGCAAGTTCACCTTAACGCGCTTGGTGGTTTTAAGATAGTTATGGACATTGGCCGTCAGCACCACTTGATCGCGTTCGATGAAGAAGCGCGGGGCCTGCAAACGCAAGAGCAAATTCTTCTTGGTTTCGACATCGGCCTCGCCGCTGCCGACTTGCACTTTGGGCGTTAAGCCGCGCGCCGTCGCGTGCCATTGCGTGACGGAATCGGGGAAAGTGACTTCGACTTTAGCCGTGCCGTTTTCGGTGACTACTGCCGGTGACCAAAATGCAGTTTCCGAAAAGTTGGAGCGAATTTGAGCCGTTGCTAATTGCATATTGGCATCCGCGCCATCGGCCAAACCTAAAGCTCCGCCACGCGCCTCACTTGCAGCGGCCATTTTTCTTGCTGGCCCTGGAGGGCCTGCTGACCCTGCCGCACCAGCGCTGGTTGTCATCGGCGCCATAGCGGGCATTGCAAAAGAGACTGCCGCGGAATCCATCGCCATTTCATTCGCCATTTCGCCGCGCATTCCGCGATTGCGGTAGTAATGGTGATAGCCAAACTGGCCCGGTGGCAAATTCAACTGGCCCAGTTCATCGGGAAATTCCCAGCCGTGCTGTTCATATTGTTGATACTTCACATCGTCTTCGTTGTGCGTTTGCGGCTGGCCGCTGCGATGCGAATCGAGGTTGACCGAATTAGCGCGGCGCTCGCCGTAATAGAAAAGGCGCACATCCGGCGCGTAATCTTTTTGAATGTAAAACAGGCTGGCATCAATCATTGCCACGCTGACTTCACTGCGCGCCGGATTGCCTTTCCAGTCTTTAGCCGTAATGGTAAACGTGCCCTTTTCGCCGGGCTTGTATTCGCTTTTGTCGCCTTTAACCGAAATATCTAAAAACTGCTTAGTCGGTGGCACAAACACTTCCTGCTGCGCCTGGTAAACCTCGAAGTTCTTAACAAGCGCGGCAGCAATAGCGAAGTTGGGCGCATGTTTGTGTTCAATCGGAATCGTGACTTCTTTGCTTTTGCCTTCAATGAAAATCACGTCGCGCCGTAGAATATCGCCGCCCGCTTCTTGCGTTAAGAGAACTGTGCTATTGGGCGAATCGGCGATTAACAATACCTTCGCTACATCGCCTTCTTCGTAGTTCTGTTTATCAAGCACAATTGTCACGCCCTGCAAGCGAAACTGCGTGTTGTTCAGGCCCGGCCCGGCCACCCAAATTATTGTTGAACCAACGACTTTGTTGTTCCAATCGTCAATCGCTTCGTAAGCAATGCGAAAATGTCCGGCGTTATCCGTCGGCCATGTCCAGGTAGCGCGGCCCTTTTCGTCGGTGCGAATCGCTTCTTCGTAAACCTTTTCTTCTTTGTCGTCAGGCAGTAGTTTGTAAACCACCATTTTGCCGCTTGCGCTTTGCGGCTTGTCATTGGCATCTTGCGTGATGAGTTCAATCTGCACGCGGTCACCGGCTAAATAGTAGCCCTGCTTGGCGTTTAAAAACGCGAAATATTGCTGAT
>DASWNL010000012.1:0-6195 GCA_036399215.1 Abditibacteriaceae bacterium | reverse complement strand
TTGATCTGCACCCAATCGCTGGCCTCGGCAGCTTGAAGTGCTTCAAAACTGTGGCAAGTCACGCCATGCGCGCGAATTTTGCCCTGCTTTTTGGCTTCTTCAAAAACATCCATCACACCACGAAAGCGCGTTGTCCAATCGGCTTCGGTTACGCAATGAATAATCAGGGAATCAATATAATCGGTGCCCAGTTCCTGCAAAAAGCGATCAATATCTTCGCGCGCCTTTTGCGGGTCGCGGCTGTTTGTCTTGGTTTGAATGATATATTGCTCGCGCGGCACGCCTTTCATGGCACGGCCAAAGTAAGGATTGGAGCCATACTGATCGGCCAGGTCAAAAAAGTTGATGCCCTGATCAAATGCATGACGCATCAGGCTGGTAAAGCCTTCCTGCCCCAGGCGCGTTTGGTTGGATGAGTGATTGGAGCCGACACTGCCTGTGCCAACGCCAATCAAGGATACAGAAATGCCGCTCTTGCCCAGTGCCACGCGATCTGTGGCTTTTTTGCCTTTGACCAGCGCTTTGACCGGCGTTGTTGTCTTTAAGCCCAACGCTATGGCACCCCCGGCGGCCACGGCGGTTTGAATGAATTCGCGACGATTTGATTTTGCCATTTAAAAATACCTGCTTTCGACTTAAAACCTGTTCAAGATAGGGGCCAGAACTAACTCTTATGGCGCGGGAGTGACGGCGGCGAATGAACTGCCAAAGCGGATTTCATCAAAGCTGTATGCTCCATTAGCCATCAATGTCACATCGCCCCCACCAGTATCAAGGTCAAAGCGTAGCGTGGCGTTGGGAGTCGCCGGAGGGACGCCATTAAGCGGTGGATTAACGAACAAATCAAAAGTATCAACCCCATTGGCAAAGCGCATTCGCACAACAAGCAATGCTTGCGTTGATGCCGAAGTTGTTGATGCCGCAGTCGGTCCCGGAGACGAAAGACTTTTGCTGTGTTCAAGACCCAAAAAATCGCTGGCCGTTGGATCACCGATAAGAAGCGCGCCCGGCGGGATACGATTGGGATCGGCAGTAAGTGTGCCCACCATTACTCCGCCGGTATTACGCGAAGAGCTATTGAAGACGAAGCTCATCCAGACCGTTGTTCCCGAAACGCCGAGACGGGAATTGAGTGTCCGACTGAAAGTGGCCGGTAACCCATTACCCTGAACCTCAACGTGGTTGCCCGTTGTTTTAAGCCAGTTGATGTTCAGGCTACCGGGTTCTATGTTGGCGAAGCCGCGAAACTCGGTATCCTCTGAACTTCCCCTCCACTGGCTGCTAAAACCGGAGCCGCCCTGCAAAGATTCAAAGACCGCGTCCGGCGAGTAATTGAAACCTTCGTAGGCTGAAAGTTGGCCTGCTGGCGGATTGACAGGGGTTGAGGTCGGTGTTGGCCCTGGGGTGGGCGTCGGCGTCGGATTGCCGCCATTGCCCGGAAGCGTTGCGCCGCCCCCGCATCCAGCTATCAGGGCCGGAATCAGGAAGGGTAGCACGAAAGAAGCAATCAGGTAATTGATCGCTTTGAACTTGGTTTTTTGCATACATATCTCCAACTGTTTGCCCAATCACGAGGCAGCTTTACAACAAAATATCTTTCACGACATGGCCTTCGACATCAGTCAAACGAAAATCGCGGCCCTGAAATTTGTAAGTGAGCTTTTCGTGATCGAGGCCCATTAAATGAAGCATTGTTGCCTGGAAATCATGAACGTGAACCGGGTCTTTCACTACGTTCATGCCGAGGTCATCGGTTTCGCCGTAAGATATACCAGGTTTGACACCGCCACCTGCCATCCATAAGGTAAACGCATAGGGATGATGATCGCGGCCCCAGCGCGGCTTGTCGTTGATGTCGCCCTGAATAAACGGCGTGCGGCCAAATTCGCCGCCCCATATCACTAAAGTTTCATCCAAGAGACCGCGTTGTTTTAAATCTTTGACCAGGGCTGCCGAAGGCTGGTCAGTATCTTTGCACTGCGCGTAAAGTTCCGTCGTGAGAGAATTATGCTGATCCCAACCGGCGTGCATAACTTGCACAAAGCGCGTGCCGCGCTCAATGAGGCGCCGCGCCATCAAGCAGTTGTTAGCATAATGGCCGGGCGTTTTCACATTTGGGCCATACATATCCAGAGTAGCCTGCGACTCATCGGAAAAGTCGGTTAGCTCCGGCACGCTGGCTTGCATTCGATACGCCATTTCATATTGCGAAATGCGCGTGGCGATTTCGGGGTCGGCGAAGTCTTTTTGCTTGATTTCATTTAACTGCGCTAAGGCATCCAACTGCGTGCGGCGCATTTCGCGACTCAATCCATCAGGGTTATTTAAATACAAAACCGGATCGCCGCCCCTGAATTTTACGCCCTGATGCTGGCCGGGCAAAAAACCGGAAGTCCAATAATAGTCGTAAAAAATCTGCCCGCAACTTGTGCCTTTGGTCAGCGAAGTCATCACCACAAAAGCCGGCAAGTTATCGCTTTCACTGCCCAAACCATAGCTCATCCACGCGCCCATTGTGGGGCGCCCCGGCATTTCAGAGCCGGACAGAAAAAACGAAATGGCCGGCGAGTGATTAACCGCGCCAGTATGCATGGATTTCACGAAGCACAATTCATCAGCGATTTGTGCGGTATACGGTAGGAAATCGCTGACCCAGGCGCCGCTCTGGCCACGCTGCGTAAACGGTTCAATCGGCGCCAGCATCAATTTGCCTTTAGGCGAACCGGTCATGGTGCTAAAGCGCTTGCCACCGACATAAGATTCAGGCACCGCCTGGCCGTGCATCTCTTTGAGTTTGGCCTTGTAGTCGAACAAATCTACATGAGTGGGCGCACCGTTTTGAAACATGTAAATGACACGCTTGGCTTTGGGCGCGAAATGCGGCAAAGAAGGCAAGCCGCCTACGCGCTGCAATTTGGGAATAGCTGCTAAACCATCTTTTTTGAGCAACAGCGCCAGAGCTGCCGTGCCCAGCCCACAGGCGCTGCGTCCGAAAAATTCGCGGCGCGTAAGGTGGCGTTGGGTTTCGAGAAGTGGATTCATGCTTCAATGCAAAATTAAAAATGTAAAGTGCAAAAGGGCTTTGTGAATTTTGCACTTTACATTTTTAATTTTGCATTCTTTACTCCTTCGATAATGTTTCATCCAGATTCATTATCATGTTGCATAAGGCTGTCCACGCTGCGTGGTCAACGGCATCGAGTTTTTCATCGCGTGGTGATTCGCCAGTGGTTAGTAGTTTCCTGGCTGCGTCAGGATTTTTCGTAAAATCGGCGCGCAATTTTTCTAATGTTGATAGCAAAATTGTTTGTTCTTTTGCCGATGGCTTTCGTGCTAAAAGCAAGCGATAAATCAATGCCAATCGTTCAGCCGGTGCCGTTTTTTGTTGTAAAACGCTCTGGGCCAAAGCCCGCGCGGCTTCAACGTAAGTAACATCATTAAAGGTAATCAGTGAGTGCAAAGGCGTGTTAGTGCGTCCGGTGCGCACGGTGCAGGTTTGGCGCGCTGAAACATCGAAAAACACCGTTGGCCCGACAATGCGCCGCCAGAATTGATAGAGGCTGCGGCGATAAAGTGCCTCACCCTTGTCTTGCTTGTAGCTAATGGTGTTGAAAGTGGCATCTTCCCAAACACCGGGCGGTTGGTAGCCTTTTACGGGCGGCCCGCCGCGTTTTTCAACTAACAGACCGCTCGCAAAAAGCGCCTGATCGCGTATCACCCACGACGGCAAGCGATAACGCGGCCCCCGCGCCATTAAACGATTTTCCGGGTCGCGCTCAGCCATATTTGGTGGAATTTTCGATGATTGGCGATAGGCTGCACTTGTTGCCATCTGTTTGATTAAGCGCTTAACATCCCAGCCACTTTCTTGAAAATCAACCGCCAGCCAATCAAGCAGTTCAGGATGCGAAGGCCGTTCGCCCTGCACTCCAAAATCTTCCGAGGTTTTCACCAGGCCAACCCCAAAAACCGCTTGCCAGAAGCGATTGACCGTCACGCGCGCTGTTAAGGGATTCTCTTTGGAAACAATCCAGCGAGCTAAGGCCAAACGATTTGGTGGTGCTTCTTTAGGTAACGGGGGCAAAGTTGACGGCACATTGGGCAGCACTTTGTCGCCGTATTTATCGTATTGCCCGCGCACTAAAATGAAACTGTCGCGTGGTGTGGCGCGCTCGCGCATAACCATGGTGCGCGGCAGCGATTTTTCAAAACCATCACGCGCCGTGCGAGCATTATCAGCCTCGGCTTTGGCCGTTAAATAGGAAGCATTGCCATCGCGTGCGAATTCAAAGAGTTTCTTCTTATCGGCATCACTGCGCGTTTCAAGTGGCTTTTCCAACAGCGCGCGAATATCATCGGGAGGGGGCCGAAGTAATGCGACGGGCGCGGTTGTTGCCGATAATCGGAAGCGTCCTAAGGTGTGCTGCTTCCCAAATTGGAAGCTTAGTTTGACCGAGAGGTTCTGGTTCTGAATCGGCGACCGCAAACCAAAAACCGCACTCAGTGGCTTGCCGAATGTCGGCATCACGGCCCAACCCGAATCGAGTTTCCCATCGACAGCGCCTGCTACGGCCCAACCTTGCTGCGAAAAGTCGGCAGCCAGGGCATCAAGGCTTACTTTTTTATCGCCAATTTTAACTTCAATTTCGTTTAAGACGAAGTTACCGTTATCGGCGCGGCCCGGCCCTTTGTTGATAAGCGAATCATCAGGCAGAACTTCGAGTTTCAGGCTGGTTAAAACATCCGGCAGAGCGGCAAAAGTGAAAGTGTAGTCGTCTTTGTCAGGGCTAACCCCTTGCGCTAAGATGCTACTATCATCGAGTTTCTTTAGTTCTGTGCCATTGACGCTTTGAAGAGTTTCGGGCGTTAAGGTTTGCCAGACGGGGACAGCAAATTTTCCATCGGCATCGCGAAGCGAAGTTTCCCAGTTTGCCTGGTTTTCACGGAGTTGCTTTTCAATGGCATCGCGCGCCTTATTGGTTTTGTTTTCAACCTCGCGCAACTCATTTAACTTCTGGTTTTGCTCATCATTGGCAAGGCTGAGAAGCGGATTAGCCAGGCCTCCGGCATCGTTGGCACCGCTTTCTTCTATTGAATTAAAGTAAGCGTAAAGCCCGTAATACTCTTTTTGCGAAATCGGATCGAACTTGTGATCGTGACAGCGTGCGCAGCCAACTGTCAGGCCCATCCACACTGTTCCGGTGGTTTCTACCCGGTCATTAACATAATCCACCCGCGATTCTTCGGCGATGCGCCCGCCCTCGCCGTTGATCATGTGGTTGCGATGAAAACCTGTAGCAATTAATTGAGCCTGTGTTGGCTTTTCTAATAAGTCACCAGCGATTTGTTCAATCGTCCACTGGTCGAAGGGCTTGTTTTGATTTAAGGCTTCAACGCCCCAGTCGCGCCAGTAATACATTGAGCGCGTCGGGTCACCCTGATAGCCATTAGTGTCGGCATAACGCGCTGCATCCAACCAATCCCACACCATACGCTCGCCAAAACGCGGACTGGCTAAAAGGCGATCAACGACTTTTTCATAAGCGTCCGGCGTATTGTCAGCTAAAAAGGCATCTACTTCTTCAGGCGTTGGCGACAAACCCGTTAAATCGAGCGTAACACGGCGAATTAAAGTTTCTCGCGAGGCTTCAGGAGCAGGCAAAAGTCCATCTTTTTCAAGGCGCGCCAGGATGAAATGGTCAATTTCACTTCTCGCCCATTTCTTATTTTTGGTTTGAGGTAATGCCGACTTCTGAGGCGCTTCAAAGGCCCAGTGCCTGCCCCAAACGGCGCCTTCATCTATCCATTTTTTAAGCGTTGTGATTTGCCCCGTAGTTAATTGCCGGTTCGATTTAACCGGCGGCATGATTTCATTCGGGTCGTGCGAAACGATGCGCTTTACCAATTCACTGTCGGCACTTTTGCCGGGCACGATGACATCGTTTTCGAGGGCAGCTTCGCGTTGGTCAAGACGCAAACCGGCTTTGCGGCCTTTTTCATCCGGCCCATGACAGGAAAAGCATTTGTCCGATAAAATGGGCAGCACATCGCGGCTGAATTTGATTGGCTCGGCGCGTGTAGATGAACCACAGAGAGCACAAAGGACACAGAGAAAAAAGAAGGATATGGAATAGGGAAACACGCATAATACGTTCGCGGTATAAACCCTTTCTTCCCGTCCTTCTTCTCTGTGTC
>DASWNL010000011.1:0-3038 GCA_036399215.1 Abditibacteriaceae bacterium | reverse complement strand
CATCGAAGCAACACAAACTTTTGTCTGACTTTGCCGAACGTCGCGCCGATGATGATATGATTCGCCGTGTGAAGCGCATCACTAACCGCAAGTTAAACGTGCAGCGTGCGAAGAATCTGCTGGCCGGATAAACCTAAAAGGCTTTTGATTATGCCAAAGAAAAACACCAATCCGGCACCTGTAGAAGATGCAAGCCATGATGCGCCGTTGCCCGATGACAGCGCAATGTTAGATGAATTGCTGGAAGATATGGACACTTTCGGTGCCATGCTTGACCGTGCCGGAAAGGCGGTTAAACAGGGCAAGCCGGATGTGCGCCTGATTCCACGCGGCAAAGCGCAGCTCGTAGGCGATGCTATAGATCAATTAGGTGTAGCCATGACGCGCCGCACCCTTCAAGTGCGCGCCCAGCGTGCGCTGCGTGATGGCGTGATAGATGAAACACTCAGCGATGTGCTAAACGAATTGGCACCCGATGGAGATTAAAGCGCACCGATAGACGCCAGCCCGTCCTTTTCACAAAGGCACCCTATCCCTATTTAGAGTCAGTTAGTGGCTTTACATTACAGAGCCATTTTTTGAGAAGCGGCTTTCGAGAAATTAAGTTCAAATTCGTATAAACACCACAAAATGCTACGAAAAACAGCATTTTGTGGCGTGTTATTTTATCCTCACTGGTGACTTTTTCCCTTGATTTATAAGGGCAAAACGGCATTTTTCACAGTAAAGGCGTGTCACATTCCAAATTTGCGTTTTTTTGCCCGTTGGGTGCGCTTCCACTCGTCTTGCTCCGCCCTTAATCGTTTTCGGCGGCGGCGCTGCCGCAGGTTAGCCGACTGCCGCTTGGCATCACGTTTAGCTTGACGCGCGTTAAGAATGGATGCAAAGACGGCACGTTGCCTATGGGTCGGTGCCTGGTAACAAAGCGTTGTTTTATAGCCTCTTTCAGTGGGCTTGATGGTGAACGGGTCAACGCCTTCGGATGGCGGCCAATTACCGGGCCTGTCGAAGTCGAAGGGCATTATAAGAAATTCACGCCGACGAACGGGGCAACGCTGTTTGACAGGCGCGCGTGCTGCCTCAAAAGGCGGGGGCTTCAAGACGGCATAGGCGACCAGTATAGGACTGTCGGGATAGTCCTCACTCCGTTTTAGGGGCCGCTCTCGCCAGTAAGAATAAGTGTAGGACGCGCGGACAAAGGGAAAAATAGCGGGGTCGTATAACCAAACGATTTCCAGTTCATCTTTTAGTGGGTTGGGGTCGTTATACCATTCAAGCCACTGCTTGACTTTCAATTGCTCAGCAAGACGCCGTTCCTCGCGCTCCTTCTTGCTTTTCATGCTGTTCCCTTTAGTGTCGCCTGAGCCACACCACGAATTAAACGAAAAAAACGAATTATATTGCTGCACATGGTATTTAATTCGTTTAATTCGTTTTTTTCGTTACCCGTTCCCATCACTTCAGAGTAGAAACGGCGAACCACATTTCGATAGGTCGGCCCTGTTTGCCAGCTTCTTGCTTTTGCTTTTCATGCCGAATCAAGTTCAGTTGCAGCAGAGCCGATAGAGCCGTTTGGAGCCTTTCGGCGCTGACGTTTTTACTAAAAAGGCTGCTAATTTGGCTGGCTGTTAAGCCTTTGGGATAGCAGCTATGCAATTGCCGCAAAATCTCATCGGCTATGTCATCGCCTAAAGCATCGCCGAAAATGAACTGTGCTGAGGCAAGGGCATAATCCCAAAAGGCCAACGCAGCGCGTAAATGTTCAAGGCGAATCTTAGCGGAGCAATCAAGCAACGCATAAATGCAGGCTAAACGCATCACTTGGGCTTCGGCGCGTGCCGTGACGCTTCCCAACAGGCCCGGCTTGCCTTCGGATAATTCTGGATATATCTCATGCCAGAGTTTGCGGGCCTCTTCATCACGGCGCATTTCGCCAACATTGTGGGCATGGTCAAGAGCACGAATTAAGCGACTTAATAAGGGTGCAAAGTCCACCTCGCCAATGTCCCCGCCTTCGGGTAGGTATTTCGAGCGCCGAACGCAAATCCACAGAAAGCGGTTAGCAAAGCCATTTCCGGTCTCGGTGCTGTTGAGATAACGCAGTAATTCCTCTTTGGTAATGTGCCCTGTAATAGAGATATGCGCGCCGCTGGCTTTGGCCGGACTGTTTTTTGTCAAGGTTTCCAAATTGCCGGTATCCCATGACTGACGCATAAGTGCCGAAAGCGTATTGCCTTCGCGTGCTAAAATTCGCAAGACAGCGGCAAACTCCGATTCAAAAACCAACAGGCGCTTATCTTCGATGCCGTGGTCATCAATCACGGTTTCATAATCAACAATGCGGCCTTTTTGTTTGACGGGCTGCTTTTTCTCAATGGGGTCGCGCACAGACCAAATCAAGCCTTCACCAGAGGAAAGACCAGTTAAAATACGCGCTGCTTCCCAATCAGGGGAAAGTGTGGAAAAGATAGCGCGGATACGGCTAAATGAGGTGCCTTTGCGACCTTTGGCGCTGCTACCCACTAAACAGCCAAAGAGATTTAAGGCGTGATAATCGGCTTCTGCCTTAAAGTGTGGGCCTCTCCCGATGACATTACCGAAACATATTAGGAATTGCATCAGCAAAGCCATATTATCGGCTTCTGTATGCGGTTCAATAGCGCGCGCAATATCACCGGCAAGACCATAAAACGCCATTTCGTCGGGCGGATTCGGATAAGCTGACAACGGATTAAACGAAATATCTTCGTTGGGTTCATCAAAAGGGTCATTCAATAAAGGTGGCAATGATGCTGTGTGACGTTCGATGATTCCCTGTGCTAAGGCAATGGCGCGCTGGGCGGCATTTTCTGCGGTTACATCGTCGGGGCAACTGTCTTCGATGATCGGCAGTATAAGAATAGCTTGTTGCACAATAGCGATGTCAGGTGCCAAAGGGTCGGCGGCGCATTCAAGCAATTCTTGCCGAATGATGCTCGTTATGGGTATGACCTTGCTATCCACAAAATAAGATATGGTGCCGTATAGATAACCAATGA
>DASWNL010000010.1:0-2959 GCA_036399215.1 Abditibacteriaceae bacterium | reverse complement strand
CCCCCAATGCCCACAGCAACACCAGTAGAAATGCCAAGGACAACGTCCCTATCGCCGCAATCCGCGACTTTGCGGATTGACCACGCGGCAAGGCACGCCTTTGCGACGAAAGTTTTGTTTTCAAACGTCCCCAGGCAGGATAAACCAGAACGAGGGCCAGCCACATCAGGCCAAACGCATTGGTAGTGTGAACCCAGAGTGCTATGGGCACGCAGACGAAGCACCAACCTAAAAGGCGTCTTGCTCGATGCGGCTCGCGCAAGGCCCACAACGGCAAATAAATTAAGGGCAGCGTGACCAACAAAGTCTGCGCCGGGTCAGTGGCAAAGCGACTATAGGCGATGTTGACCGGAAGAACAGCTAATAAAACAGTGGAAATCCAGGCGGTTGTCTTATCGTAAGTGGCCTTGCATAACCAGAAATTAACCAGCAAAGCCAGACACCCGGAAACGACTGCCAGGCTGCGCAATAAAACAAACGATGGCTGAAAAACCGTGTGTAGCGCCCACAGCGGCAGACACCAGAACGGATTAAGCGGGTTGCCATGCGGCGTGCGCCATAAAAAAGGCTCGCCGCGCAACGCATACAGCATCTCGTTGCCAAACCATGCTTCGTCGCCGTTTAGCCCCGGCACGCTGCCCAGTTTCCACACGCGAAACCACAACGACACGGCCAACAACAGAAAAACGCAAGCTCCAGGCAGGTAGGAGAAAATAATGCGATGCATGATGGCGCTATTTCATCTTTCCGCCTTTCTTTCGCCTTCATCCATCCGTGCTTCCGTCTTTTTTCAAAATGCGCGGCCCTTGGGCATCACTGCCCGCCGTGCGCTCCCAGACGCCGTTACCGGCCTTTTTATACTGTAAAAAGCCCTGCCGTTCGATGTTTTCTTTAGAAAGCACGCCACTTTCGGCGCGGTCATAGCGTTTCACATTGGGGCGCGAAATGACGCGCTTGCACGGCACATCGCAGGACGGGCACATTTCATAAGGCGGATCGCCAGCGTTTTGTAACTCTTCAAAGCGACCCCGGCAAAAGGGGCATTCGCCCGATAAAGGTTCGTATTCGTAAATCGGCATAAACATCACTACTTTATACGTTATTTCAAGACTCTCTGAACAAAGAAAACACATTTTATGGATTCCCGCGGGGCGGGAATGACTCGAAACGCGCCTGTCATTCCCGCCCCGCGGGAATCCATAAATTATTGCGACAAGTCATTTAAAGGCTTTTAAAACCTGTATGCAACTTATTTCACTTTCAGATGCTTGTCGAAGAAGTCTTTCACAGTCTGATTAATCTGACGCCCGCCAAAACCGTGTCCGGCGCCTTCAATTACTTGAAACTGCACACTTACCTCGACCTTTTGCAAGGCATCGCGCAGCAGTTCGCTCTGATTAAGCGGCACCAAAGGGTCTTTATCGCCGTGCATAATCAGAAACGGCGGGTCGTCTTTGCTGACATATGTAATCGGATTGGCCCGCGCCGCTTTATCCTTGTTTTCCTGCACCGGCCCACCAATGAGGCGCGCTTCGGGAGCATCCGGCGCGTTATGGTCTTGGATGCTGGGAAAATCGGCCATCTTGGTAAAATCCGTCGGGCCAAACCAATCGCAAACCGCTTGCACGCGACTGGACAATTCCGTGTTGCCACCGATTGTTCCTTCCAAATCTTTCACATCACCCGCCGTGCCCAACAGCGCCACCAAATGCCCACCGGCGCTACTGCCCCAGGCACCGAAACGCGCCGCATCCAGATTGTAATTCCCCGCGTGAGCGCGCAACCAGCGCACCGCGCCTTTGCAATCTTCAATTTGCGCCGGGAACTTTGCTTCCTGGCTCAAACGATAATTCAAACTCGCCACAGCATAACCGTTTTGCGTAAATGACAGCGCCGGACACTGTGCTTTGTCACCCGATAGCCAGGCCCCGCCATGCACCCAGATGATAAGTGGCAATGGTGCATCTGTTTTTTCGGGTAGATACAAATCGAGTTTCTGTGCCGCGCTGTCTTTGGCATATTCCAGATCACGTATCGCTTTCACACCCGGCGGCAAAGGGCGATTTTGTGGCCGATTGCGCGGCGGATTCTGTTGAGCAGATATGCACGAACCCAACAGTAAAAGGGCAGCGCAACCAATGACATGACAAAGATTATTCGGCATAGCATTGAGTTTATTAAAAGACTGCTACATACATAAGCCGCGTTGACGTTTGTCCGCCATCGCCGCTATACTGGGGGCGCTTTCGCACTTTTAAGCGCGTCCTGTGAGGCGCGCAAGGGCGGCCATGATTCAGTTACAACACGGTTCTTATTTATTCATACAAGGCCCTGCGCGCCTGAAAGAAGTCTCTTTCGAGATTCTTTCGGCGTGTCAGGGCTTTTTTATTTTGTGATGGCGTCATCAAACGACAAAATTTCGGAAACGACTTCGCGCATCGTCATGGATGCGGGTGACATAGCACGCGCCTTGAAACGCGTGGCCCACGAAATCACCGAGCGCAATCGGGGCGTGAAAGATGTCGTGGTCATCGGCATCCCGCGTCATGGCGTGCCGATAGCGCAGCGCATCGCAGGGCAATTGCAGCAAATCGAAAATCAAAGTGTGCCTTCGGGCGCCCTTGATGTAGCCCTTTACCGCGACGATTACGTGCGGCGCATCGTAGCACCACAGGATACGCGCGTGGATTTTTCGATTGACGGCAAAATTGTGGTCTTGGTGGACGACGTGCTTTTCACAGGCCGAACGGTGCGGGCCGCTCTCGATGCTCTAAATGACCTGGGCCGCCCGGCTTCGGTGCAACTGGCGGTTCTGGTAGATCGCGGCCATCGAGAACTGCCGATTCGCGCCGATTTTGTGGGCAAGAACCTGCCGACCGCGCGCGGCGAAAAAGTGAAAGTGCTGTTAACGGAGACTTCCGGCGAAGATGTGGTGAGAATAGAGAAGTTATGAGTTTTG
>DASWNL010000009.1:0-6337 GCA_036399215.1 Abditibacteriaceae bacterium | reverse complement strand
GCACGCTTTGCTCTGCCGCCGCGCTTTGAGCTTCAATGTCATCTACAGCTACTGTAAGCCGTGCTTCTTTATGCACACGCCGCAATGCTGCGGGTAAATTGGATGTATCGCGCGACGAAGCCTCGCGTTTTTGTAGTGACTGCGTTAACGGTTCCGCAAAACCTTTGTATCTGGCGCTTGCTTCGTTGGCTGAACGAGTGGGTGCCTTGGCAATTCGGGCAGGTTGCTTGTCTAAACCTGCAAGTTGGTCAACAGTGCCAGTCATTGGCGCCGATTGTGACGCTGCTCCTGAAACTGACTCATAATTGCCCTCACTCATCTGAGTAGCTGCTGCGTTGAAGGTATTGGAAACGCGGCGTCCCATTAAAGAAAAGCTGGCGACGAGCACCACAGCGACCAGGCAAAAAGCGGCGCTGTATTCCACGAGAAAACGGGGCGTTTTACGTTTAATGGGTGGAAGTGAGGGCGCAATAGATGCTGCATCGGGCAGGTTTTGCAAAATGCGCTCGCGCAATTCGGGAGCTATGGTGGCTGTGCCGGTGGTGCTTTCACTCTTCTGTAAGTCGTGACTGATTTGGGTCATGGTTTCTACCTCCGCGCGGCATTGGGCGCACTGCCGCAGATGGAATTGCACCGTTAGGCGGCGCGTAAATGATAATTCGCCGTCGAGAAAGGCTTTTAAATCTTCATTGACGGTGTGGCAGGAAAGGGGAGTTTTCATGCGGCTTCTCCTAACGGGGCAGGCGTTGTTTCTTCGCTCTCGCCTAAAACGTAACCGCCTAATCTGGTGCGCAGATGGCGAAAAGCATTGGATAAACGCGATTTGACTGTGCCCACCGGCACATCCAAAACTTGCGCGCATTCACCATAAGTCAGGCCATGCAATTCGTGCAGAATCACAACAGTGCGTTGGGCGGGCGACAATTCTTTCAAAGCATCTTGCACCTGGTCGCGCAGTTCGCCACGCGCGGCTTGCCGAACCGGATTGGCGCTAAGGGTTTCATCGGGACGTTCGTCGCTTTCATTCAAGGGCTGTGTGGTCTGGCGTGTTGTTTTTTCCTGATGGCGCAGGCAGTGATTAAGCGCTACACGATAAACCCAGGTCGAAAGCGCCGCTTCGCCGCGAAAGTTGGACAGACTTTTATAAAGGTCAAGAAAAATCTCCTGCATCAAATCCTCGGCGTCGGCTTCGCACCCTGCATAGCGGCGCGCCAAACGCTGCACGCGCGGGCCATAATTATCGAGAAACTCTTCAAAAGCCGCCCGTTCGCCGCGCGTGATGCGCTCAATTAATTGCCGCTCCTTTACGTTCATCAATGGGTTAGTTACGCTCGTGCGCTAAAGGGTTCATTGTGATTGGAGAGTGAGAGACTAAACTGATAGGCACACCAATGCAGAACCCCCAACCCCCTTGGCAAGGGGGTTGGGGGTTCTGCTGTTAGCCGTTCTAAATCCTGGCGTATTTTAACTCGTCGCTCCAATCTGCCCTGTTGCTTCCAGGCGCGCTACGAGTGGTGAATCGTCAATGTCAAGCGGCAATTCGACACGCCCACCACGCCGGCTGGATTCCCACGTCGCAAAAATCAGTTCCGTGGCTTGCAAAGCGCGGCGCGCAGAAAGTTCCGGCTCGCGTCCGCTTTCTAATGCTTCCAAGGCGTCGTTGATAGCGCGTTGGATATTATCGCCGCCATGCAAGCCTTCACCTTCCGGCACTTTTTCCCAATCGCTTGAGCCTTTGGCCCAAACACGCAGGTTTTCGCCTTCGCCACCTCCAACTTCGATGACTCCTTCGCTACCGATTAAGCGATTTTCGGCAAGCGGCACGGCTTCGTGTCCGGTAAAAAGCGTGCCGTAAACGCCATTTTGAAACTTAAAGTGGGAGAGTCCCTGACTCTCGACCCATGCGCCGAAAATGGGGCGGGCACCGCGCAAATCTATCTGGCCGATAACCCATTCGACGGGCGTTTCATCGTTATAAAAGAACATCATATCGAACCAGTGCGTGCCCCAGTCATACAGGTTCGAGCAGCGCGCTTCTAATCGTTGCAGTTGACCAATGCGGCCCGATTTTAAAAGTTCTTTAGCCTGGCGAAATGGCCCACCAAAGCGGCGCTGATGATTAAAAGTTAGTTGCGTGCCGCTCTTTTCGCACTCTTCGGTCATGCGTTTGGCATCGCCAAAAGTTGTCGCCATCGGCTTTTCGCAATGCACGGCACGCACCTTGGCTTTGGCGCAATCAATGGTCATCGGCGCGTGCAAATGCGGCCAGGTGCAGATGCTGACGATATCGGGTTGCTCCCTTTCCAACATCTCCGCGTAGCTTTCGTAAATGCGCGGCACATTATGCTCGGTTTGAAAGGCTTCGGCGTTGGCGCGCACGATGTCGGCGACAGCTACCAGTTCAGCATTGGGAAGGGCATTATAGGCTTTGGCGTGCGCGTGCGACATGCCCGAACCTGTTGCGCCGCTTTGGCGATGCGGCCTGCCGCAGCCAATGATGGCTGCTTTCAATTTGCTCATGTTGCTCCTTTAAATTTCATCGCGAAATCGGATTTTGCTATCCACCAGTTTCGTATCAGCGAAACTGCATCCAACAAGCCATAAGCCAGCCAGATACTCCAGCCAACGGCAGGATAATAATAAATGTGTGCTGTGTTGGCGCCCGAAGTTAAGGGCGCGTAAACCGCAAGCGCGAAAAGCGCACCGAAAATTTGGTGACGATTCCTATTTAGGAAAAAGCGATACCAGAAGAAGAGCATCGGCACTAAAAGAGACAAAATGATCCACTCGTTTTCGACTAAAATCCGCGAAGCGGTTTCATCCCATGGGATGTCTGTTTTGTAAGAGGTATAAAACAGTAACGAAATGGAGGTGGCCAGCAAAAGCATAACTTTAGTGAATTCGTGTTGGCGCGATTCAAGCGGCGCGCGTCGCCATCGCCTGAGCCACCATAAGCCAACGGTAGCAACAATCAAAGACAGCATTAAGCAATCGCCATTGAGGATGCGGGTGAAAGCGCCGCCAAGGTTTTCATTGAGCGCTCGAAATTTCCATGAGCGATTGCCGGACATGCGAAAGCCCATGCTTCCCAAAGCCCACAAGCGGAAGAAAAACATAATGCCGGCCACAGCAAAAAAGGGAAGAACGGCGCGCCACTTCCCTTGTAGCTTTTGCTGATGCCAACATAAAAGCAGCATCACAAACGGCGCTATATAAGCCATTTCTTTGACGCATAACGCTATCAAAAATAAAAGTAGCGCAGCAACTTGCCATCGTTGTTTTTCGGTTTTCAAAAAGCGCAAAAACGCCCACAGGCAAGCCGTAAACGCTAAAGCGTGCCAACTTTCGACATTATCTTTCCAATTATAAAGCGCATAACGCGGCGCCATCCATTCTAAGTGATGGCCAACGCTGGCGCCCCACAGGCAAGTTGCAAGCGTGCCGTCGCGCAGGCCCAATAAATCCACTAAAAAGCGCCAGATAAAAAGCAGCGCGATAAGGTGCCATAGCAAAACCAAAACATGAAACGGCAAGGCGCCATTGATGCCGAAGATTTTGTATTGTGTCCAAAACAGCAGGGAGGGAATTGGGCGATAAAAGGGCCGAAACTTCTGACCCCACGGCCCATGCCACCACTTCAATGTGTCCTGAAAACTTGGCGTTTCTTCCCAGGCATAAAAGAAATAATGCGTGTCCGCGTCATGAGTGCGTAAATCGGCTCCCTGACGGTCTGGTAACAAACTCAACGGAGCGGTCATGCCCCACAAAGCGCAAGTCAATACCAGAAGCAGAGGCCAAAATGCACTAACAGGCCGGCGCAATTTTACCCATTTCATAAATGCAGAACTGTCCACGAACTGCTGCAATCCTAACAAAAATCGCGCAGAACGAGGCAGAGTCAAGAAAAATAAAAAGAGGCGCACTCTTGTGGAGCGCGCCTCTTTCTGTCCCTGGGCTTGCTTAGCCGGAAACATCATCGTTATTAATGGTGCCGGTGCCACGCGCTGTTCCAACACTGGCATTGACGGCGCCCGATAGCAGCACGAAGAATGTTTCATTATCTTCAGCTAATACATCACCGTTAATCGGCACGCTGATGGTGCGCGTTAAAGCTGCGCCGGGTGCGAAACTCAAACTGCCGCTACGCGCCGCGTAATCGCTGGTGGAACGCGCTATGCCATCGGCAGTGGCATAATTGACGGTTACCGTTTGCCCGCTGGCCTTAGATAACGTAACCGTAAAGATTAAATTCTTGGTTCCGGCGGGTGCCCCTTGGGCGGGGCCTTCAGCAATGCTAACGTTGTTAATGGCCAGCGAAGGTGCGCTGTCATCGTTGAGGATAGTGCCGATGGCTTGAGCATCGCCCAATGTGGCATTAACCGGCGCACTAAGATTGACCAGAAAAGTTTCATCTTTTTCATTGAGCACATCGCCATTAAGCAAAACACGGGCATAAGCGACGTTGCTGCCGACATTGAAGGCTACTTGCGTGGGTGCCACGGCCACGTAATCGTTGCCTGCCGTCGCCGGAAGCGCGCCGCCAGGCGCCGTCGCGTAACTCACACGCACCACCTGGCCGCTGGGCGCTGATAAATTAAGGCGGAAACTTGCTACGCGCTGGCCGGGCGCCCCCTGGGCAGGATTGCCTTCACCGATGTTCAGGTTATCAATTGAAACGGTCGGCGGGACATCGTTATCCTGGATGGTTCCCACGCCGCGCCCACGCCCGATGGTGGCGTTGTTGGAAGTCGAAAGCAGAACGTAAAAAACCTCATTGATTTCATCGAGCAAATCGCCCTGCACCGGCACAGTTACAGTTTTAGTCAGTTGGCCCGGCGAGAAAGAAAGTGTCGTGCCGCCGGATGCATAATCGCCCGGCGCGCGAGCGGTGCCGTTGGTGGGAATGGCATTAACGGTCACGGTTTGCGCGCTGGCAGCGGACAACGTAACTGTGAAAGTCGCATTGGTTGTGCCGCTATTGCCTTCGGTTACAGTCGCATCGTTAATGGAAAGCGATGGCCCGGCATCATCGTTGATAATGGTGCCGACAGCCTGGCGGTCAACGATTTCAGAACGCGCTGGATGGCTGAGATTGATGAAAAAAGTTTCATTGGATTCAACGGCAATATCGCCGCGAATTGGCACGGCAATGGTGAAACTTAACTGGCCGGCGGGAATGTCAATGCGGCCATTAATGGCGTTGTAATCGCTGCCGGCTACAGCGCTGCCGTTGGTAGTGACATAACTCACGCTGACAATGTCTTCGTTGGGAGGAGACACACTAACGGCAAAGATTAAAGACTTCGTGCCGCTGTCGCCTTCTTGAAGGCTGGCATCGCTGATGCTGATTTTGGTTTTCTGTTCTTCAACTGCACCGCGATCCACTCTAACGCCCGATTTGCGGGGCTTGCTGCGCTGGTCGAAGAGATGCACATTCGGGTTGAAATTCGGATCGCCTGAATCAATGCCCGGCGATCCGTTTTGCAAAGCGATGGTTAAGGTTGGGCCGTCATTATCTGCCAATCCTTCGGGGTCGAACAAGGGATCGATGTTTAACAAATCGCCGGGCGCGGTAAAGTTGGTGAAGCCGCTGCTAAAGCCAATAATGTTATAGCCCTGGGAAGTGGCGCCACCCTTAACGTCTGAGGGCGCCGGATTGCCGCCGCCCGTCAGATTCTCGGCGATGATATTGTGGCCGGCGATGAAAAACGGCCCTTGATTGTTCACGCCGCCATCGCCTGACGCGCCCGTTGTGCCGCCGGTTTTGCCCCTGGCGCCGCCGCTGCCACCCGTGTTATAAGCGATGGTGTTGAACTCAGAGGTAAGAATATTTTCATTGCGAACGCCGCCGGTTCCACCCTCGCCGCCATTGCCCGAACCAAAGCTCGAACTACCCGCGCCACCGCTGCCGCCCATGTTATAAGCCAAAGTGCTGTTGTTGATATTGGCCTGGCCGGAGATTATTTCAAGAGCGCCCGCGCCGCCCCTGCTGGATGTGGCGCCTTTGCCGCCGGTGTTATAAGCGACCAGACTGTGAGCGATACCCAATGTGCCGCCGGTAACTTTAAAAGCTCCCGCGCTGCCCGCGCCCGTTACCAGACCATTGGCGCCTTTGTTATGCGTAATGGAGCAATTGGAAAAAGTCGCCGAACCACCACTGAGGTTGGCAGCACCCGCGCCGTTAAAAGTGCCCAGCCCATGCGTTATAGTGAGACTTTGCACTAAAGAACTGCCGCTAGTGACCTCGAAAATCGAAGTGGCATCGTTGCCGCTGATGGTAATGCCTTGATAACCGTAAAAATCCATGCTGGTGCTCAGAACCAGCGGCCCATTGTCT
>DASWNL010000008.1:0-2332 GCA_036399215.1 Abditibacteriaceae bacterium | reverse complement strand
CGCCCGCAATTAACTGCATCGGCAAAAGCGGCGGATAAGAAAGTGGAACGCCCGTTGTATGCAAAAACAGCGCGCCCATTAACAAACATAGAACAGTGGCGTGCAGCGATGAAAGCAGAAAGCGATAAGTTAATTCCGCGCCGTTAATTTGTGTAACCGGCATTTCATAGCGCGGGAATTTGCCTTTGAATTGTCTCATCTCAATTACTCTTCCACTTTTCTAATTTTCGCGAGGCAACGACGGCCCATTGGCGTGAAGACAAATCGTTGAGCCATACGCAGCAGCTTTCCTGGCCGTGAAGGTTAAGCCAACGATCTAAAATCATCATCTCATCCAGTTCGTGCTTGGCGGTAAACGGCTTGGATGGTAGCGGCGTCGAATAAACCTCGCGGATGGTTTCGCGCACTTGAAGCCAATTATCTACGCGCGCGAAATGGCGCCGCACCAGGCCGCCCCGCACTAAGAAGAGGCTAACGGCAGGCGTTTCATCTTCTGCAATCTTGGCCGGTTGCACGATGATGACGTTGTTTTGGTCGCGCATTCTTTTCAAGCGTCCCAGGCGCGCCGCTACACTTTCGAGGGCTTCCAACTGCAACTTCAATTCGTTGGCTTCTTCAAAGCGCCAATCGTTGGAATAGTCCAGCATCCGCGCGCGCAAGCGTTCAATCTGTGGTGCCTGGCCGCTTTCTAAGGCTTGAATCAATTCGGCACATAAACGGGCGTAATCGTCTTGCGAAACCGAACCCACGCACGGCCCGGCGCAGCGTTTGATTTCGTGATAAAAGCAAGCGCGGCCTTTAGGGTCGGGGCGCATTTCGCCTTCGCAGGTGCGCAGCGGAAAAATGTTACGCACGGCTTCGAGCGTCCAACGCGCCGCGTGCGCCGTTGTAAACGGCCCCAGATAAAAACCGGGCACTTCACCAAGTTGGGGTGGGTTTTCTAAATCAGACGGCAGGAGGCAGGAGGCAGGAGGCAGTTTGGTTTCATCAAACGAGGATGGTTCGGTGAAATTGAAAAGCTCCTCCTCTTCATGTTCTGGCCCGGCTTCCTGCCTCCCGCCGTCTGCTCCCTGCGTTACCGGCTCGGCTCTGGTAAATGTCAGGCGCGGAAAGGCTTCATCAGTGAGAAGCAAATAAGGATAAACCTCGAAGGTTTTCAATTGACGGTTGACAAGCGGCTGCTGGTCGGAGATCAGGCGTTTTTCTAAAAGCAGGGCTTCGAGTTCGCTACCGCATTCGCGCCATTCCATGCGTGTGATTTCGCATAAGATACGCTTAATACGCGGCGGGCGCGGCAAAGATGTGTCGGCAAAATAAGAGCGCACGCGCTCGCGCAGGCACTTCGATTTGCCGATATAAAGCAGGCGGTCTTTATGGCCGTAAAAGAAATAAACGCCGGGGCACCTGGGGATTTCGCGTGTTTGCGCTTTGAACTTGCGCCGCCGGCGCGTATCAATCTTGGCTTCGAGGCGCACGCGCGGGCGAACTGCCCCAAAAGCACGCAGCGGCGCGACTTTGGGCTTGGATTCTTCCGAAAAGTGAAGTTGGTTTTCTGCAATGCGGGCTTCGTCGAACATCAGATTCTATTATCGCATGATAGAACAGAGAGTAGCCACGAAAAACGCAGAAAACACAAAAGAAAAGCCACAAAAAGATAAATTTCTTTTCGTGGCTTTTGTGTCTTTATGCGCCTGTTTACGGCAGTCGCTTGATTTGAATGTTGCGATACAAAACTTTGCTGCCGGGATCGTGCGCTTGCAGCGACACGGTGCCTTTATCTAAAACGCGCGTGAAATCTTTACCGGCCACTTTGCCTTCGGGTTCGGTGTAATCCACGATAGTTTTGCCGTTGACTGCCGTCGTGATGCGTTTGCCGTTGACGGTAATATGATAGGTAAACCATTCGTTATCTTTGGCAGGCGCTTCGGGCACGTTGAGAAAGACGCGATTCGGTTCGATTTTTATGCTCGGCTGATAGGTTTGACCTTCGGGCACGTCCACTTTATAAACGTCCACCACGTTATACAAACTGCCGGTTTTGATGCGATCACTTTGCGTTTGATTCACCTGGCATTCATAGCCCACTCTCGGCCAGCTACTTTCCTGATATTGCGTGTGAATATGCACGCCCGAATTGCTGTTGGGAAACGTCATAACCTCGGCTTTGAACTCGAAGTTGACCAGCGGTTTATCGCCCACATCATAAAATAAATGGGCTACATTGCCGTTGACGACGATGCTGCCATCCTCAACTTTAAAACTTTCCTTGTTGGCGCCCACTTTCCAACCGTCCAATGTTTTTCCATCGAAAATGGAAACCCAACCGGCTTCC
>DASWNL010000007.1:0-3357 GCA_036399215.1 Abditibacteriaceae bacterium | reverse complement strand
AACATCGCCTTGCGGGGCACGCGATTTTCAGGCAGATGACCGGCAATTGCCCAACCTTTGCCGCTTTGTGATGCGATGGTGTGAGCAACTTCGTAATCCTTTTGTGAAAAATCAGCTTCGGCTTTATTGAATTTGACAGGTGTTTTAGTGCCATCGGCTGCGCTAATTTCCGCTTCAATGTGGGAAAGCACGAAGTTGCCGTTAGAAGCGCGGCCCAGGCTGCCATCTATGAAACTGACATCAGGTAACGCTTCTAATAACAAACCGCCAAATTGACCAGAGAGAAGGGGTGCTTCGATAGTGTAAACATCAGTATCAGGATTCTTGCCTGAAGCTAAATAGGAGCCATCAGCTTGTCTGGTAAATTTCGCACCGCCAGCAGAATGAACTTTTGAAGGTGCCAGTTGTTGCCATGTTGCAATCTGCGTTTTTAATTTTGCCTGAAAACTCGGCTCCCACGCGGCGACTAATGCGGGCAAGTTTTTAGATTCTTCGTTTAGCCGCGCTTCTAAAGATTTAACTTGTGCTTGCAACTTCGCCAATTGAGTTTCCTGTTCAATAGAGGGCACTTCCAAATACGGCGCTGTGTTGCCGCCTTTGCGATTTTCTTCGCCGATGATGTGGCCTGTTTCGGGCACGTTATTATAGTAGGCAAACAGTTGATAGAATTCGCGCTGAGAAACCGGATCATATTTATGATCATGGCAACGCGCGCAGCCTAAAGTCAGGCCCAGCCACGTTGCACCTGTTGTATCAACCCGGTCAATGATATTTTCAATGCGCCACTCTTCGGCAACGATGCCGGCTTCGCCGTTCAAGCGATGGTTGCGGTTGAAAGCGGTGGCTAAAATCTGCGGGCGTGATGGCTGCGGTAATAAATCACCAGCGATCTGTTCAATCGTGAATTGATCGAACGGCTTATTTTCATTAAACGATTGAATGACCCAGTCGCGCCAGGGCCACATGGTGCGTGAACTATCGCTTTGAAAACCGTGGCTATCGGCATAGCGCGCATAATCGAGCCATTGCAGAGCCATGCGCTCGCCATAATGGGGCGAAGCGAAAAGCCGATCAACAACTTTCTCGTAAGCGTTCGGCGATTTATCGTTGAGAAATTGTTGGACTTCTTCAAGCGTTGGCGGAATGCCGGTTACATCAAGCGAAACGCGGCGGATTAAGGTCTCTTTACTGGCTTCGGGCGATGGGAGTAAACCTTCTTTTTCCAGACGCCCCAAAATAAAAGTGTCAATGGCGTTCTGCGACCACCTGGTGTTTTTAACTTTGGGAAATGCTGGCTTTTGCGGTGGGATAAAAGCCCAGTGTTTCGGATAATCAGCGCCTTCTTTGACCCACTGGCGAAAGAGTTCTTTTTGCGCCGTTGTAAAAGTTTTATGCGCTTCGGGCGGCGGCATAATTTCGCTCTCGTCTGTGGCAAAAATGCGCTTGATGATTTCGCTTGCTTCCGGTTTGCCGGGCACGATGGCGGGTTTGCCGGAGCGTCCGGCTTTCAAAGCCGATTCGCGGTCATCAAGGCGCAGTTTGCCTTTACGCGTATTGGCATCAAAGCCGTGACAGCGAAAGCAGGTGTCAGACATCAAAGGTCGAATCTCACGATTGAAATCAACTTTAGAGTTAGCCTTATGAGATGCTGTGAACAGAACCGCGATGCAAAAAGCCAGAGTGAAACGAAATTTCATAGATTTTCCGGGTGACACTGGTATGACACAAGAAACTTTGTTTGGTTTGAGGTTATGGCAAATTGCACAAAAGTTGATTGGAAAGAAGCAGAAACCCTAAAATGGAATTATGAATATTTTGGAATATAATAGCCATGCCTGGGATAAAGCCGTTGAAAACGGTAATCCCTGGAGCGTTCCGGTCAGTGCAGAAGAAATTGCGCGGGCACGAAACGGCGAATGGGAGATTGTTCTCACTCCGCTTAAAGCCACGCCCCGCGACTGGTTCGGTGAGGTGCAAGGTAAAGACATTTTATGTTTGGCATCCGGTGGTGGCCAACAGGCGCCGATTTTAGCGGCGGCAGGGGCGCGTGTTACCTCTTTTGATAACTCCACCAGGCAACTGCAACAAGATGCTTTTGTAGCGCAAAGGGAGAATCTCGAAATCCGTTTGGAAAAAGGCGATGCGGCGGATTTGTCTCGCTTTACCGACGGCAGTTTCGATTTGATTTTTCACCCGTGCTCCAATTGCTTCATGGAAAAGCTCGAACCGATCTGGCGCGAAGCCTATCGCGTTTTGCGCCCCGGCGGCGCGCTTTTATCGGGTTTTAATCAGCCGTTTATTTACATTTTTGATCGTGCCGCCGAAGAAAACGAGGGAGTTTTGCAGGTGCGACACCGTTTGCCCTATGCCGATTTAGAATCATTAAGCGAAGCCGAGTTGAATGCGATGATCGAAAAGAATGAAGCCGTCGAATGGAGCCACACGCTGGACGAGCAAATCGGCGGTCAAATCGCGGCGGGCTTTGTCATCGCCGGATTTTTTGAAGATTGGTGGACGGATGAAGCGCGCCTTTTGGACAGATACGCGCCGACTTTTATCGCTACTAAGGCCGTGAAGCTGTAAAGCCATTGGGAACATATACAAAAGCAAAATGGACTGGCAACCGTCTGACTCTTTACCTGAGACAAAAAGCCAACCCCATGATAAGCCAACACCGGTAAACAACCGAAAGGCTTTAGTCGCAGGTTTTGCGGCGGCTGTGGTCTGGTTTGTATCGGTGGAAGTGGTGTTCTCGGTAATAGGTAGGCTTGTTGATAATCAGAGTTACTGGTCTGCTTTGCGAGCACATAAATTAAGTTGGGTAGTGTCAGCTTTTCTTGCATTAGCTCATGGCACCTTTGTTGGATGTGTCACATCGTCAATGACACATCACCGTGCCTATGCAGTTACAACCGTGGTAATTATCTTTGCAAACGTTGGTTGTTTACAGAGTATTTGGGCGCATTTAGGTAGCGCGATGGTAGATTCCGGTTCTCTTTCGCTGTTTTGGCCCATTATTTTCGTTGTATTGCCAATTCTTTCGTTATCAGGCGCGTTCATTGGCGCCTGTCTGGCACAATCTACCAAGCAACGGCGCAGGGTGCGAGTCCAATAACAGTTGCTTTCAACTTTCGCGCGGAATGCGGTTTTCGCCGGGCGTAATTGGTGGCACGGGCTGCAAGATTTTGCGGCGTTCAGGAGTGAGGCGCGCCAAGAGTTCGGGCGAATACTGATAGCCAAAGCGGGTCGAACCCCACAGCGGGCCATAACGATAAATGATAATGCGACGCTCGCCGGGATTAGTGCGCGAGGAGCCACCGTGCATCAGGCCATCTACAAAGAGCAAAGCATCGCCGG
>DASWNL010000006.1:0-11607 GCA_036399215.1 Abditibacteriaceae bacterium | reverse complement strand
GGGGTAGGCGCTCTAAATGAGCGACCTGTGAGCGCGGCAGGCTTAATCTTTTTAATTCGCGATTTGGCGCGCTTGTTTTCAGGTGTCACGATTTATCGTTATCTGTCCGGCACTTGTGATTTTGGCGAACCATCGGCCTTGTGGTGGCCCGGCAAACGCATTTTTCCGGCTTCGTTGAACGATTGGGCCTGGCTCGATGGTGTGGCTCTGGCTATTGCGGCCCTTTTGGTGGCGGCCCTTGCGCATCGCATCTGGAATTTGCGGAGAGCAGGCCGTTCAGGTTATTTATCGCGGGACGAACAGCATGAAGAGGCGCGGCGCCCTGATGCCTTTTTGTTGATTGGCTTTGGCCTGGCTTTGCTGCCTTTTTATTGGGGCGTAGGGCACATGGCTTTGCAGCCGGGTTACGAGCGTTATGCTTTGTGGATGGTAGCGCCCGGCGCCTTAATTGCGGCGCGCGGCTATCTCGCTTTACTTGAAAGCGCCCGGCAAAAGCCGCAGGCCCACTTCAAATATGCGGTTGCCGGCGCTGGATTAGCAGCGTCAGCGGTGCTGTTGCTTAGTTTCTTCGTGCAATACTTTCAAACTTTCTCTCAGGATGGAGGAAGGGCGCATTTCACCTTTCGCACCGCGCGAGATGAGCCGAAACTCTTAGCCTTGCGCGAAGTCTTCGCCTGGCAAAAACAGGTCTTGGCCCACAAAAGCGTTGTGAACAATCAAGCAGATAATCGCCTCTGGATTGTAACCGCCGACTGGTGGAACTATCAGCCGCTTCGCTATCTGACGTTGAAGAATCCTAACGTGCATGTTGTGCCGCAAGATCGAGTTAGCCTGCGCATGGAGCGTTTTCGGCAACAAAACCAGGCAAATGGACAAATAAAGGCACAAAGACCTGAAAGCACGACCCGCTTTAACAATTCCGAATATGAAACTGCATTGCGCAGTGGGCAGGTATGGTTTGTCGGTTTTGCCCAAAGTCCGGCCAGTGCGCTATTCCTGCGGCATCTGCACAAGCGTGGCCTCCGCTTTGAGAAGAGGGTTCGCCATGATAACGGTGGCAAGCCATTGATGCTTATGGTGCATATACTGCCGGTTAGTCAGAAAAGAGATTATCGAAAAAGCATGAATTAAAATAAGCCCAAAGGCAACTTGAGGCGGCTTGCCCGACGCCATTTCGGGCTTGGCGCTTTGCGCGTTGGGCGAGGCTGTGTTAGCCTGATTCGGGCGTTTTTAGGCGAGCGAAAAAGTTATGGCCCACGACAAACAGCCGGAAAAACAACCAGAAAATCAAGGTGTCGGTCAAGGCGTCAATTGGGACGAGCAAATCGAGTTTTTGCGCGGTCTGGCGCTGATCGTTAAAGAAGAACACTTGAGCGAACTCAATGTGGAGTCTGGCGGCGTGCGCCTTCATTTTAAAGGCGCCACGCCCGGCTTAATGATGGTAGCAGCGCCTTCCGCAGGCAAAGCAACAGGCTCTGTTTCCGGTGCGGCTCAGGAACAAAGCGAATCGCGCGCGGCAGCCATTGTTTCGCCGATGGTCGGCGTGTTTTATCGCGCGCCGTCACCGGGCGAGGAGCCTTTTGTGGAAGTAGGCGATACGGTTCATGTGGGGCAGGTTATCGGCGTGGTGGAAGCGATGAAAGTGTTCAACGAAATCATCAGTGACATAGAAGGCACTGTTGTGGAAATCGTCGCGCAAGATACTGAACTTGTTGAGACCGGCGCGCCGTTGGTGCGAGTAAGGAAGTCGTAAAAGCGCTTCGAGGTTTATGCAGATTAACATTGGAATTTTAGGGCTGGGCACCGTTGGTTGCGGCACGCTGGATGTGTTGCGACGCAACGCTGCCATTATCACCCCGCGCGCCGGATGTGAAATTGTTGTCAAGCGCATTGCCACCAAGCATCCCGATAAAGCGCGCCCCATTGCCATAGATAAAAGTCTCGTCACGAATAACGTGGACGAGGTTTTGAACGACCCCGACATTAAAATCGTGGCCGAACTGATTGGTGGTGTTGACCCGGCGCGCGATTATGTGATGCGTGCCATTGCAGCAGGCAAATCGGTTGTCACGGCTAACAAAGAGTTGATCGCCAAACACGGTGTGGAAATCATTGGTGCTGCCGAAGCCGCCGGCGTAGATTTTCTCTTTGAAGGCAGCGTGGGCGGCGGCATTCCGCTTATTAATCCCTTGCGTGAAAGCCTGGCGGCCAACCGCGTGCGCGAACTTCTCGGCATTGTCAACGGCACCACCAATTACATCCTGACCAAGATGACGCGCCAGGGTAGCGGCTTCGAGGATGTGTTAGTTGAAGCCCAACAATTAGGCTACGCCGAAACCGACCCCACGGCGGACGTGGATGGCTACGATTCGATGTATAAGCTGGCAATTTTAGCCAGCATCGCTTTCAACACGCCGATTAACATCAAGGATATTCATCGCGAAGGCATCAGGGGCGTCACGGCGCGCGACATTGAATATGCCGATGAATTAGGCTACGTTATCAAATTGGTGGCCTTAGCGCGTCAGCATGACGATGGTGGCCTGGAACTGCGCGTGCATCCGGCTCTGATTTCCAATCGGCATCCCTTGGCGAATGTCAACGACGTGTTTAACGCGGTTTTCGTGCGCGGCGATGCTGTAGGCGATGTGATGTTTTACGGTCGTGGCGCGGGCGCTGACCCCACGGGTTCGGCAGTGGTTGGCGACATTATCGAGGCAGCGCGTAACATCAGCGTGGGCGGGCGCAACCGCGTGCATCATGAACCAACTCATGCGCCCCACGTGAAGCCTTTTAGCGAATCGCAAACGCGCTTTTATGTGCGAACGCAAGTGCCCGACCAACCGGGCATGTTGGCGCAAATCGCGACGGCGTTCGGGCAGCAGGGCGTGAGCCTGGAAAGCATCGTGCAAAAGAAATCGCACGAAGGCATCGCCGAAATTGTATGGATGACGCATGATACCACGCAAGCCAACATGGATGCGTCACTGTCGGCTTTTAACGAAATCGAAGCCGTGCGCGAAGTGTCATCACTGTTGCGCGTTGAAGGAAATTAACGGCAATTTTAAATTTTGAGTTTTGAATTTTAAATGGTTTCAGAATCAAAACTCGGCAGGTTATACAGTGGAAATTCAAAATTCAAAATTCAAAATTCTCATGTCTGGCGTGGCTTAATCGAAGAGTTTCGCGCGCACTTGCCGGTGACTGAAAAAACACCGGTGATTACCCTGCAAGAAGGCAACACGCCTCTTATCCCGGCGCCGCGCCTGGCCGAAGTGATTGCGCCGGATGTGGAGCTATATCTCAAATTTGAAGGCGCTAATCCAACCGGCTCATTCAAAGATCGCGGTATGACGATGGCGGTTTCCAAAGCCGCCGAAGAGGGCGCTCATGTCGCCATTTGCGCTTCAACCGGCAACACCTCGGCAAGTGCTGCTGCCTATTGCGCTGTTGCCGGCATTCGCTGCGTGGTTTTGCTGCCGCGCAATGCCATCGCGCTGGGCAAACTGGCGCAAGCTTTGGTGCAGGGCGCTACGGTTTTAGCCATTGAAGGTAACTTTGACGAAGCCCTGCAAATCGTGCGCGAACTGACTGCTTCGCATCCGATTGCGATGTTGAACTCCTTAAATCCCTACCGCCTCGAAGGCCAAAAAACCGGCGCCTTTGAAGTCTGTAATTTCCTCGGCACGGCGCCCGATTTTCATGCTATTCCTGTCGGTAATGCCGGTAATATCACGGCGTATTGGAAAGGCTACAAAGAGTATCACGCGGCGGGTGAAATCGAAATCTTGCCGAAGATGATTGGCTTTCAAGCCGCAGGCGCCGCGCCTCTGGTTTTAGGGCACGGCGTGGACAAGCCCGATACCGTAGCAACAGCCATTCGCATCGGCCATCCCGCGCGCGGTGAAGAAGCCCTAAAAGCCCGCGATGAAAGCGGCGGCTTTATCGGCATGGTCAGCGATGATGAGATTCTCATCGCCCAAAAGCAAACAGCAGCTTTATCCGGCGTCTTCGGCGAACCGGCCAGCGCCGCGCCACTTGCTGGTTTGAAACAGCTTTCTGAGCAGGGCTATTTCAAAACTGCCCGCGAAAACTTAGGCCGCAAGCCGGTTGTGGTTTCGGTTGTGACGGGTCATGGACTCAAAGACCCCAATACCGCCATTCAAATCGGCGGCGAACCCATCGTCTGCCCGGCCAACAATGAAGCCGTTTTAAAAGCAATGGGTTTTTAGCGGGTATTACTCAACAGAAAAAGGCGCCACGCGGAAATTCGCGTGGCGCCTTTTTCTGTAAAAGTGTGTTATTCTTGTGCAGTAATCCATAGTTCTTTTTTATAGTAGGTGTCATTATGTCTGACCAAACGACGCTTCACGAACAACAGCAAAATGATATTTTCTTAGGTCGCGCGGAAGAACAAGACCGCTTCCGTGACGCGCTGCGCGCGGTAAAAGCTGAAACCACGACAACGGAACGGATAAAAGGCGCCTTTCTCGATAAGGAACAGGCCGAAAACCCCTTTATTTTTCTGCTACATGGCGAAGGAGGCATGGGCAAATCTACTTTGGCGCGTCGCTTAAGAGACATCGCACAAGGCGAAGACGATTTTAAGAATCACTTTCGCGTTTTATGGCTTGATTGGGAGACACAAAAGCACCTGGACGAGCGTTTGGTAGCGCGCGATGCCGTGTCGCCGGAAACGGTCTTTGAGCACATTTACACTCTTTTTAGCAAAAACGATTTCGGCAATCACTTCGATGCTTATGAAAAGGCGAAAAAGAAACGAAGTGAGGTTGAAAGCAAAGTGGCGCAGGCGGTGAGCCGCGAAGCCGAAAAGGGCAGCCGGGGCGCCACCTTAGTGAAATTAGGCGCCAAGGGCATCACCAAACTCATCCAACTCGGCGGGGGCAGTGGCTATCCGATGCCGGTGCCTACTGAGGCAACGGAACAGGCATTGGAAACCGTTATCGAAGGCGGCGCCGCAGTCATGGCGCAGGTGCGCGAAGAAGCGACGACATGGCTGCGCTCTACACTTGACCCGGAAGAATACGACATTCAAATTTTGCCTCACCAAACCTTAGCGCGGCATTTAGCCGAAGGCATTCGCGCGGTGGCGAATCAGAAACTTCTCTTGTTGGTGTTGGATACCTATGAAATCGCAGACCGCGCCGATTTTTGGCTGCGCGAAGTGATGCGCCGGGCCGGGGCGCGCGTTATCTGGGTGTTGGCCGGACGCGATGATTTAGCGCCCACGCGCCGCTTCGGTGACGATTACTTTCCCGGCTACGACAGCGACGACCTGCTGGCAAAACGCCTGCGCAATTTTAATATGCGCGAGTTCAGCGAAGGCAACGTGACGGAGTATTTCGCCACGCGTGTCGAAAGTCGTCCTTTACCGGATGGTGGAGCCGCTGCGATTCATCGTGCCACGATGGGCATTCCTTTAGCGGTAGGAGAAGCGGCGGCGATTTGGGAAAAAGGCGTAGCGCTGGAAGAGATTGTGGGCAATGTGCCGTCTCATGTGCCGCGTGATGAGATTGTGCGCACCATGACTGAGCGTTTTCTCAAACACTGCTACGGGGACAAAGCAAATCCGCAAGACCTGACGCGGCTTCATGCCTTAGCCTCGGCGCGGCGCCCGAATCCGCGTTTGTTGGCGGCCATGCTTCAAACTACCAATTTGCAAGGTGATTTAGTTGGCCTCAAGCGGCGCCATTCGTTCGTTTTTGTGGATGACATGAAACTGCACAACGCCGTTGCAGCCTTTTTGCGCGAATACCTGCTTCAAGACCTGCACCGCCAAGACCCAGAACTGCGCGCCCTGCATCAACGGGCGGTCACTCAGGCCCGCGAGGCGTGCATCGCACGCGAAGGCAGTCGCCCTACTTTGGAAGAACGCCTCGAAGACGAACTCTGGCAGGAGGCCACGCTTGATCTGGCGCATCATAGCTTCTGGCTCGAAGAAGATGACGGCTGGGCCGTGCTGCTGCCCGCCTTCGTGGGCGCCTTAGCCTATGACCGCGATTTCGCCCGCGCTCTATTGCAAGTTGCCGAACCATTAGCGGAGACCTTCACCAACAAGGGTCGCAGGCAGTTAAAGCTTTTGACTCATGCCATTGACTTCCGGCGATTGGAGCAAGCCGGAGAAGCATTAAACGCGCTGGAAAAGGCGTCTCGCCACTGGCCCGATGATGGCTGTCACAAAGAACGCCGCGCCATTCTCACCCTGCGCCGCGCCCGTTTGTTGCATAACCAGAACAAGCACCACGAGTCGCTTAAACTCTGTGACGAAGTAGAAAACAAGATACCCAAAGAAGGTGAGATCCTACGTCGGCAGTTAGGCAGATTATTGAATGATTTAGGTAATGGTTTTCAGTGGCCTGAAGGTAGCCTTGACGCAGTGCGTTCACCTGAAGCAGAGCAAATTCTATCACGGGCCATAACTTTGCTTCCAGAAGACGAAGGCAATTGGTATTCACTAGGCACCGCTCAATCTTTGTCAGGCAAAAAAGAAGATGCCATTGTTTCTTTACAAAAAGCCATTGACCTTGATTCTAAAGATGCCTACGCACACTATGGCTTGGGCAATGTTCACCGCGATTTGGGACAGCAGGAAAAGGCGGCCACAGCTTACAAAAAAGCTATCGAACTTGATCCCGAAGAAGCCAATTATTTAAGTGGTTACGCTGTTTTTTTGTGTGTAAATCTTCGGGATTTTACTCAAGCTCGTAGTTACTTTCAGCAAGCAGTTGAAGCAGCACCTAACAATCCTCAATATGCCATCAACTATGCGGCGCTATCGCTCAGCCAATGGCAACTGGTTGAAGGGCGCACTATGTTATTACGTGCCGAAGCTATGCCTGATTTGACAGAGCCGCAAAAAGTGGGCATTGCTTTTCATCACTACATTCATTTCCCTGATGGAGAACCATCGCCCCTGAAACATTTGAAGGCATTGCTCGCACAAGGGATGCATGCTGAAGATTGGACTTTTGCCCTGAACCTCGAACGCGCCAGGCAGGATGGGCACCCGAATGTGGCGTTGTTGGAAGCGTTGGCGGCGGTGATTAGCGGCGAAAGCGATTTGGCGACGTTGGATGCCTTTCCCGAATGGCAGGCGGCCTAATACCAACTTAAAAATGGAGGATTTCTCGATTAGCACCATGCAAAGACAGCCTATCTCATCCAGCAATTTAAAAACGGTGGGTTACGATGCGAACACGCAAACGTTGGAGATTGAATTTCATCAGGGCGGCGTTTATCAATACGATGACGTGCCGGAAAATGTCTATCGCGGATTGTTAGAAGCAGAGTCTGCCGGGACGTATTTTTATCGTGAGATTCGAGATAATTATCCCACTACGCATCTTGGCTAAAAGAGCGGCTTGTATTTGCACAAATACAAGCCGCTCTTTTATTTTTGTTTCTCTTGTTCCAACAACTTTTTCTTCCGTTCCAAACCCCAGCGATAACCGGCCAGAGCGCCGCCTTCGCGCACCACGCGATGGCAGGGAATGGCAAGAGCCACCGGATTGGTAGCGCAGGCCCGCGCCACGGCACGAACGGCGCCGGGTTGGCCTAATGATTTAGCAATTTGTGAATAGGTGCGCGTCTGGCCGTAACCAATGGCGCATAGCTCTTGCCAGACGCGGCGCTGAAAGGCTGTGGATTGCACGTCCAATGGCAAATTCAAATGTGGTTCGTTGCCTTCCAGATGGCGCACTAAAATTTGCAAATGCTCTTTTAAGGCGCCATTATCGCGCGTGATATTTGCTATGGCAAATTCGGCGCGCAGCGTGCTTTCAAGTTCATCAGGCGTATTGCCTAAAGCAATCGAGCAGATGCCTCGCGCTGTTGTAGCCGCCAAAACAAAACCCAGATCACACTGCGCAATGGCGAAAGAAATTTCAGCGCCTGCGCCGCCCTTTTGGTAAGAAGCGGGCGTCATGCCGAGTTGTCCTGGTGCGCGTTCGTAAAGGGCACGCGAACTAAGACCGGCTTCGTTTTGCGCGCTTAAAATTGGACTGCCGTTTTGCAACCGATGCTTCAGCGTTTTTAGTCGCAGCGCTTCGCCGTATTCGCGCGGTGAAACACCGGTGATTTGTTTGAAAGTGCGTTGCAAATGCCCTGCACTGGAGCCGGTTTGGGCTGCCAGTTCATTTAATGAAAGCGGCGTTTCCAAATTCTGCTCAATCAAGCGGCACGCTTGTTCAACGCGCATCACCTGTTGCGTTTGAAATTGTTCCGGCCCGCAACGTTGGCAAGCGCGAAAGCCATTTTGCGCGGCGTCTTGCGGTGCATCGAAAAAGCGCGTGTTTTCACGCTGCGGGCGGCGCGAAGGACACGAAGGGCGGCAGAAGATTTTCGTTGAAGTTACGCCATAAACAAAAGTGCCGTCGGCATTGGCATCGCGATGCAAAACGGCTTGCCAGCGCGCTTCCTGCTTTTCGTCCTGGCTGATATTTGCCGCCGAATTTTCTAAAAGTTGACAGGGCATTTTTACCTCTTATCTTTCAAGATAGAAAATTCGGCGGCCAGCATCTCTCCGCTTCTTGCGGTCAAAGTAAGAATTTTGCGACTTGAAATCACGCTTCGCTTTCTTCGCTCATCAAAAGTTGTTCCAACTCTTCGGGCGTTGTCACAGGGCGCTGGCAGGCGAAGTTACGGCATACATAAGCCGTCGCTTGGTCATCCAACGGCTCCATACCGTCAATCCACGGCACACGATGCGCCAAATCATTTTGTTCGTCGGCCACCAGAATGGTTTTAAAAGGAATGAAGACCGAATGCACGACGCGCAGCAACTCCTGCGTGTCGGGGCTATCAATTTCACCAGCAATGACAATGTGCATCGGCGGCACGCCGGCATAAATCGCCGCGTTTAGCATGGCGGGCAGGGCGCTGGGCACCTGTTGCAAACGCGTAGAGAAAGTGTGCAACGTCGCTACTCCGGTGCGCCGCAAATCATCGTCATCGAATAAGTGCGCTAAACGCAAATTGACTAAAGCCGCAATTGAAGAGGGCGACGGTTCGGCGCCATCGTAATCCTCTTTCAATCGCACTAAAAGGTCGGGTGTGTCTTCGCCATCGTAATAAGCGCCGTGCTCCGGGTCGTAAAAGCGCGCATTCAAAGCGCGCGTCACATCTTCGGCCCAGAAAAGATATTCGCTGTCGAACGAGGCTTCGTATAAATCGAGCAATCCCTGGGCAAGGAAAGCGTAATCGGCTGCAAAACCAAAAACCTGCGCCGGGCCGTTCATCCAGTGGCGGCGCAGCGATTGGTTGTTTTCATTCCATAATTCGCTGCGAATAAAATCGGCGCAGCGTCGTGCGATGGCTAAGTAGTTTTCATCCTCTAAAACCTGCGCGGCGCGGGCAAAAGCCGAAAGCATCAGGCCGTTCCAGGCCACGATGATTTTTTCATCGCGGTGTGGGCGCGGACGTTTTGTGCGATAAGCAAAAAGCAGGGCGCGACCCTGTTGTAGAATGCTTTCAACCTCGCTTTCGCTCTTGCCAGAGTGCGCCGCGACTTCTTCAATGTTGCCGCTGCGAAACAGGATATTCTTGCCCTGAAATTCGCCATGAGGGTCGCCTTCCGGCGGCGCGTTGCCATCGGGCAGCACACCATAATACGCATTGAAAACCGGCGCGTCATTGCCTAAGAGCGTTTCGATTTCGCTTTGTGCCCACACATAAAAGGCGCCTTCTTCTTTGTGGTCAGCGCCTTCGTGTTCATAAGAGTCGGCATCTTCGCCAGCAAAGAAACCACCGTTCTCATGCGTTAAATCGCGCGCCACATAATCGAGAGTTTGCCGCGCCGTTTGGGCGAAAATCTCTTCGCCGGTTAGTTGATACATTTCCAGATAGGCAACAACCAACTGCGCCTGGTCATAGAGCATCTTTTCAAAGTGCGACACAATCCACTGCGCGTCCACGCTGTAGCGATGAAAGCCGCCGCCCAATTGGTCATTCATGCCGCCATTTGCCATTGCTAAAAGCGTATGGCGCGACATTTCAATGGCTTCTTCCGGGCCACCGGCAGCGAAATAGCGATGCAGGAAATCATGCACAACGGGGCGCGGAAACTTCGGTGCATCGCCAAAACCACCCAGGCCGCCATCATAAGAAGCGGCAAATTGCCGGTAGCACAGATTCGCAATTTCATCCCACGGCAATTGCTTGAACTCTTCATCTTGGCGCTCTGTCGCCACTTCGCGCAAGGCTTCGGCGACGCTTTCACCCGATTTTAAAACATTAGCGCGGTCGTTTTGCCAGGAGTGAGCGATATAACGCAGCAGTGTCACGAAACCGGGCCGCCCGTAAGCATCTTGCGGCGGAAAATATGTCCCGCCATAAAAGGGTTTAAGGTCGGGCGTGAGAAACACCGACATTGGCCAGCCGCCTTGTCCGCCGGATGCGTGCTGCACAAAGGTCATGTAGATTCTGTCCACATCGGGCCGCTCTTCGCGGTCAACTTTGATGTTGACAAAGTGCTCGTTCATAACCTGCGCGATGGCTTCGCTTTCAAAGCTCTCGCGCTCCATGACATGGCACCAGTGGCACGTCGAATAGCCGATGGATAAAAATATCGGTTTGTCTTCACTGCGCGCCTTTTGAAAAGCCGCTTCGCCCCACGGCAGCCACTCTACCGGATTATGCGCGTGCTGTAACAAATACGGGCTTTTCTCGTTTGCGAGTTGATTGGTATGTTTCATAAATTGTCTCTGGTTTATCAAGGTGGCGCGGTTTATATGCCGACAAGATGACATTAGGTTTAAAATAGGCTGTAAGGGAGAAATCCATGAACCGATTTTATTTTGCTGCCTTGATTTTTGCGATTGTGTTAAGTGCAACAGCCAAAAGCGCAGTCTCACAGGCGCAAAGTGCAGAATACCCTGATGTCCCGCGTGAACACTGGGCTTTTGAAGTTCTCAACAAAGCATCCCAAAGTGGCTCGGTAGAAGGCCATCCTGATGGCCTCTTTCGAGGTGAACAAGCACTAACTCGGTATGAATTTTCAGTGGCATTTGCTCGTTTATCGACCACCTCGGTTTGCTATGCACCTGGTCCGCGCCACTTATTTCGGTTGAAGTCGCTGGACGAATTGGAAAAAGATCGGCTGTTTCCATCTACCCGTAGCACTGATGTGTCACGCGGGCATTATGCCTATGAAGCGGTGCAGTTGGTGCAGAGATTGGGAATTATGCAAGGTGACACGAACAATCAATTTTTAGGCGATAAACCTCTGACCCGTTACGAATTCGTAACTGCTCTGGCGCGCTTGCGAAAATTGCTCGACACTGCATATGTGCCTTAATAATCTCTACAGAATCATTTACACGGTATGGAATATTTCCTGGCGTTTTTAGCCAGTTAAACTAAGGGCATGACTCCGAAGAAACTTCTGCTTGGCTCCCTATTACTTCTTTCTGGTTGCAGCGCCCAAAACGCACAGGCGCAAAATGATTTTTTATGGATTGAAGCCGAAAAGCCGCAACGCACGGATTTCCCGCAGCGCCATTCGTTTATGCCGGGCAACGCGCAGGAAGCCGATATTTTATCGGGCGGCGCGTGGATTGGCGCCGATGGCAAGCGCGACCAAAATCTGTT
>DASWNL010000005.1:0-3166 GCA_036399215.1 Abditibacteriaceae bacterium | reverse complement strand
TCAGAGTGTTTGTAAATGAAACCTGCCCTGAAGGAGCAAGTTGAAACGACGTTGCGTGATTGACACCAGCAACATTTGCTACAGACAGTAGGGGCACAAAGAGCTTTAAGAAAGCTGAATATGCGGTAGGAACAACTGATTATTTGTTCTTAGCTCTATGACTCGTATAGGCACATCTCCCTTCACGAAGAATGAACGGCGTAGACTGCCTGTTGGCCAATGATGGCACCGCGTGATTTATAAATCAAGTTCATTCTAATCGCTAATAATACATACGGCAATGCCCATTGGCGGGAGAAATACGCTTATAAACTTCTGTAGATCATGTGCCTCTCTATTTGGTTTGCCTTTACTAAATAGGTTCGCCCTTATGAATAAAACCGGTTAAAATGGTGGCGTCCGCTGGGTGGCGGATTTAGAAACTGGCTTTTATTAAAGGAAACATTGGTTGCATGGCTGTTTATTTATCATCTGCTGTTGTCGGAAACGAAGAAACGTTGGTCACTTTAGGGGAATCCGGCGAAATCATGGCGTGGTTTTATCCGCATAAAGATCACGCACAAAATATCCATCAATGCCTGCCCTGTATTTATGATGGCAATCCAGGCGAAGGCCATTTGTTGTGGTCTTACGACGAAGCGTTTTCACGTCATCAAGAGTATCTTGGCGATTCCAACGCCGTTGTTACGACATTAACCTCGCAGGCACTCGGTCTTAAAATCCAGTTCACCGACATAGTGCCGGATGGTTCGCCGGTTTTACTGCGCCAGATTGAAGTGCAAAACAATAGCGAGACCGCGCGTTCAGTCGGGGTTTTTCTTTATGGCGATTGGAACATGGGCGGCATTCGCACCGGAAATACACTCACTTTTAGCCGGGGCAGCCACTTGCTGGTGCAAGGTCATCATGATGTAACAGCGGTTATCGGCGGGGATGCTGTCGAACAGTGGCAATGCGGCAAGGCCGGATTAGAATGGGGCCATAATGCGCATCACGCTTTGGAGCATGGCCAGCTTTGGTGCCAGGATTTGGAGTTGGGTGATGTCAGTTGGGCGCTTGGTTTTCGCGCCGAATTGCAGCCCGGTCAAAGCATTACGCGCCAGTTGATTTTCTCGCTTGGCCGCACGCAGCGTGAAGCAACAGACACCTGGAACGATGCTAACGACAAAACCTTCGCTGAACATCTTAAAGCGCGCCGCCAAGCCGATGAGGCATGGCTCCAACCCGGCCTTGAAGCCTTGCCAAATGTGGAAGTTTTGCCTGTTGACTTGGTAACAGCTTATAAGCGCAGTTTGCTTTGCCTGCCGCTTTTAACCGGCCCTGAAGGAGTGGCTTTAGCGGCGCCGGAGTTTGATTTTGAATTCATTTCGTGTGGCGGCTATGGCTACTTTTGGCCTCGCGACGGCGCCGAATATCTCAGTGGCTTGTTGGATGCGGGCTATCCGCAATTTTCTGAAAAGATTTTCGATTGGTGCGCCCGGCATCAAGACTCATCTGGCTTGTGGCATCAGCGCTACTTTCTGAATGGCGAACTGGGGCCGAACTGGTGCCTGCCGCCGGATATGCTGCAAGTCGACCAGGTCGGTGCGCTGTTATGGGGCTATGGCAAGTGGCTGAATAGCCAACCTAAGGGTTTCAAGCCCAAAGCGGCTCATGCAGAAATGGTGCGTCTTGCCGCTGATTACTTGCTTTCTCGCCTCACTGAAAAAGGTGTTCACGCCAACGCTTTCGATACCTGGGAAACCTTTGTCGGCTCATTCACTTATTCCAATGCGGCAATTTACGCGGCTTTCGTAACGGCGCATCAGGTTTTAGGCGATGCCAAGTATGAAGAAGGCGCACAGCGCGTTAAAGAAGGCGTGCTTCAACATTTCGTGCGTAACGGCGATAAGAACCATGAATACTTAGTGCGTGGTTTCAACGGGGCGGGCGACCCGGACAACGTAGTAGATTCGGCTTCCCTCGGTGCTATCGAACCGTTTGGCCTGTTGGATTTAAGCAATCCGGCTGATTTGAAATTGGCCGAAGGCACATTGCGCGAAATCTCCAACCGGCTCGAATGCGACTGGGAAGGTGGGCGCGCCATTCGCCGTTTTGAATGGGACGCTTATGTCGGCGGCGTGCCGGCGTGTGTCAATACCTTGTGGATGGCGCGCTGTTCGCTAACTATCGCCGCCCGCTTGCGTGAACTGGGCCGCACTCAGGAAGCCGAAGCCTTGACCGAAAAAGCGCAAATCTATTTAGTGACGGTTTTGCGCCGCGCTACACCAACGGGATTGTTACCAGAACTGATGCAAGGCCCGACGGGGCAGCGTTACTGGGCGGCGCCGCACGGTTGGGCGATGTCTTCGTTTGTATCCGGCGTTTTGATGTTAGCCGCGCAGAAATCCGGCTCACAGTAGGGCGTTTGCTCAGAGGACATGACCAGGATCGGGAAAGCGCGACAAGTAGGAGTGCTGTCATTCCCGCCTGCGCGGGAATCCATAGGTTTTGCTGTTTGCAGCAGACTACTGTAAACGCTCTCGTGTATGGATTCCCGCCTGCGCGGGAATGACGAGTCTCATGTTTTTCATCTCCTCGACCTTGTTTACATTCTCTAAGAGTAGGGAATTGGCGCTGCTTTACTTGATTTCATAGCACCTTAAGTCATGTTCAACGGTCTGCGTGAACTTTACCAATATGACTGGTTAATTTTCATGAGCGCCACGCAGCGATGGCTGCAAGGCCAGGACCCTTATGGCGTTTTAAATACGGAAATCGGCTTGCCCGGCGCTTTTGCCTATCCGCCGACGGCATTAAGCTGGTTATCGCTCTTTGTGCCCTTAGGCGCGGCCAGTTTTTATGCTTGGTCGCTGTTGGAAATAGGTATCTGGATTGCTTTGATGCGCCGCACCGAGCGCTTATCGCAGTTGGTTTTGCTGGTTTGGGCGCCCTGGGCAGCGCACTTCGTTTTAGGACAAACCACACTGCTTTTCATCGCCGCGTTGTGGTTTGTTTATCTGCAAGAAAAACGCGGTTGGCTGTGCGGGTTTATCTTGGCTTTCACTTTGTCCAAGCCGCAAACGGCGTTTCTTCCTGTCATCTGGCTTTTGTGGCACACGCGCCATGATGACGAGCGTTACAAGCTATGGGGCGGCATCGTTATCGGCACAATTCTGCTGGCACT
>DASWNL010000004.1:0-4020 GCA_036399215.1 Abditibacteriaceae bacterium | reverse complement strand
GCGGCACAACTTCGACCATCGCTTCGGCGGTGATTGTCAGGTTACTATGGCGCGCCGGCACATCGAAGTGATGCACGATGTTGCCCACGGAATCACGATAGCGATTGACTTTAGCCTGTGGCTTTAAATTTAGGCCAAAGGACAGGCAGCGCTGCGTTTCGTGATCCATTGGTTGCATGCGCACTTCCATCACGCTTTCCCGAATCGGCGCGCTGTAACGAAAGCGATTAATTTGAACGATGGAGTAATACATAAAAGTTTTGAGTTATGAGTTAAGAGTTTTGAGTTGAATCCAAATTAACTCAAAGCTTTTAACTCATAACTTTCAACTCGCCTCAGGGCGAAAGTTCCTGTTCAACCGGATAAGCGATGTAAGCCTGATGGATAGCGTGATGAATCTGTCCGCAGCCATCGAGGACATAACGCAAATGCGAACTTAATCCGTCAAGCAGCAAATCTGTCGGTTGACTAAAACGCAGCGTCGAACGCAAGCGATGCGCCACATTATTCACGCGCGTGGCACGATGCGAACGGGTAATTTTGCCAATCGCTTTCAAGCTGTTTTCCAGTTCCTGCGCGGAAAACGAAACTGAGTGGGGAAACTCCCCGTTGAACACCAAAAACTCGGCAATACGTTCCGGCAGCAGTTGAGCCGTATGAACTTTGCGATAGGCATCAAAGGCAATGCAAGAGCTAAGCAAAGCCACCCAATCGAGATAGGTATCACTTTCATCACGCCGCGCTTTGCCACGCAGGTTCGGATTATATAACTCAGAAAACTGCACATCCAAAAGCTTCGCTGTGCCGGACGTGCGCTCAATATAGCGGCCTACCTGAACAAAATGCCAGCCTTCGCCATGACTGAGTGTTGAATCTGTCACGCCCTGAATCATGTGGCACGTTTCGATGATGGCCGACAAGTGATGGCGTTGGTTTTCGTTCCAGGCACCGGCCTCGCGCGCTTCACGCACCCGCAAATACAGGCGATTAATATGCTCCCACATCTCGACTGAAATACCCTCACGCACCTGGCGCGCATTGTCGCGTGCCAGATGCACACACGAAGCCAGTGAGTTGTGATTGGTCTGGTTAAAGATTAACCAGTAAGCAACTTCTGAAGCATCATGAAACCCGGCGCTATGCGGCGGGCGAGCGCGCAAACCACCTAAAACCCGCTGCCAGCGCCGATTGGCCGCTTCCGGCGATTGTTCCAACGCCATGCTCAGGTTCACGCCCACCACGCGGGCGGTATGCTCGACCCGCTCTAAATAGCGGCTCATCCAGTAAAGACTATCTGCAACTCGTGATAACATTTTAAATTTGGTTAAGAGTTCTGAGTTAAGAGTTTTGAGTTGAATCGGTGGCGCTTTGCGCCATTTCATAAACCATGCGAAGCGCACAAAGCCAACTCAAAACTCTTAATCCAAAACTCTTAATTACTCATAAAGAACCCAGGTGTCCTTGCTGCCGCCACCTTGTGAAGAATTGACGACGAGTGAACCTTTTTTGAGAGCTACGCGCGTCAGGCCGCCGGGCATGACCTGCATGCGCTCGCCGCTTAAAATAAACGGGCGCAAGTCAACGTGGCGTGCTTCAACGTCGCCCTCAATGAAACAGGGCGCTTTCGATAAAGCCAGTGTGGGCTGCGCGACATAGTTGCGCGGATCATTCTGGATCAATCGGCAGAACTCTTCTTGCTCTGCTTTGGTGCTGTGCGGGCCGATTAACATGCCATAGCCACCGGATTCGCCAACGGCTTTAACCACTAACTGATCTATGTTTTCCAGAACGTGCTGACGTTGCTTCTCTTCCGAACACAAATACGTCTGGATGTTGGGCAAAATGGCATCTTCGCCCAGATAGTAGCGAATGATGGCCGGGACATAAGCATACATCGCTTTATCATCGGCCACGCCGGTGCCGATGGCGTTGGCTAAGGTCACATTTCCGGCGCGATAAGCGTTCATCAAACCAGGCACGCCTAAAATGGAATCCGAGCGAAAGGCCAGGGGGTCAACGAAGTCGTCATCAATGCGGCGATAAATCACATCCACGCGCTTGAGACCCGCTGTGGTGCGCATATAAACGATGTTGTCATGCACTAATAAATCGCGTCCTTCAATCAGCATGATGCCCATCTGCCGCGCTAAAAAAGTATGCTCGTAGTAGGCCGAATTATAAACACCGGGTGTTAGCAAAGCGACGGTCGGCTCGTTGCGTTCTGGTGCAAGAGACTGCAAAGTCGGCAGCAATACCTGCGCGTAATTGGCAACGGTGCGCACGCCGTATTCTTCAAAGAGGCCGGGTAAAACCTGTTTCATCACCTGGCGATTTGCCAGCATATACGACACGCCGCTCGGCACGCGCAGGTTGTCTTCGAGAACGGCAAACTCGCCATCGGGCAAGCGCACCAAATCGCTGCCGGCAATCGTCACATAAATATCGCGTGGCACATCCACGCCACGCATCTCGCGACGGTAATGCTTGCAGGTGTAAACCACTTCGCGCGGAATGATGCCGTCCTTGAGAATCTTGGCATCGTGATAGAGGTCATGCAAAAACAGGTTCAGCGCCTGAATGCGCTGCATCAGGCCACTTTCTATTTTGTTCCACTCCGTGCCGGAGATAATGCGCGGAATCAGATCGAAAGGGAAAACTTGTTCAAGGCCTTCGTCTTTGCCGTAAACCGTAAAAGTTACGCCCTGATACAAAAACGAAAGATCGGCACTTTGCTGAATTTCATGGAGTTCGTTCGCGCTGAGGCTGAATAAGCGTTCGCACAAAGCGCGATAGGGTGGCCGCAACTCTCCATCCGGCGCCATCATTTCATCATAGGCGCCGTTTGGTTTGTAATGCGCTAAAGCATTCTTTATTTGCTGCGAGCTTTGTTGCAAAGTCGCCGGAGACAAGCCGATTCTTTTGCTGTGCGTGGAAGTCACGGCGTTAGTATAAGTGCCAAGTGTGTCCCCCGTGTTTCGGCTATGTCACGATTGGTTTAAGGGAACCCCTCACTCCGGCTCCTGCCCAGCGCAGCGTTCGGGGCAGGTGCCCGCTGGGCAGGAGCCGGAGTGAGGGGTAAGGGGCCGAAGCCAGGAATTACTCTTGATCATACGGAAACTGAATGCCGGGTAAATCGGATACGGCGCGCCGTAGCGATTGTTCCCAGCGCGAGTGAATATCCATTAAATCCGGGTCAGTGGCTCCAAAGCGCCTGTGGCGTTGCAAATGAAGCTCACCGGAGCCATAAACCAGAATATCTACCGGCGGGCCAACAGTGGCATTGGAACGAATCGTTGAATCTATCGAAAGCAAAGCGTATTTCGCGGCTTCGTGCAGGGTCGTGCCGTTACCGCGCACGCCGCGATCTAAAATCGGGCGCCCATATTTGGCTTCGCCGATTTGCAGAAACGGCGAATCTTCCGTCGAGCGCAAAGGGTTGCCTTGCGGGTAAATCATGTAAAGCTCGTGCTCCTGATTTTTAATTTGTCCGCCGATGAGAATATGCACGTTAAAGGAATAACCATCGCGTTGCAAATACTCGCGGTCTATTTCAGAAACAGAGCGCATCTGGGCGCCCACTTCGCGCACCGCATCATAAAAAGTCGGCGCTGCGGCTAAGCCGCGCCCGGCACTAAAATCGGTGCGCAGCAGGGTAATCAGCGATTGGCTGACCGAGAGGCTGCCCGTTGTGAGAATGACAAAGACGCGCTCATCCGGCATTTCAAAGCGATACATTTTCTGGCACGTATTGACCTGATCAGCTCCGGCGCTGGTGCGCGAATCGGAAGCCATGACTAAGCCATCCTGCGTTTTGATACCCAGACAATAAGACATAATTTACTCTTTCGTGAAACGACAAAGGAAACAACAAATAATTCCCGTTTGAAACAGAGCGGAAACACAAGGCGATTAAAATTTCAAGCAGCAAGGCTAACAGATAAAAGCTCACAGTAAAAGGAAAGATTGACCGAAAAGCTTTGCATTCACTCTCATGCTTATCAAAGTCGGCTACGAAATTGT
>DASWNL010000003.1:0-4573 GCA_036399215.1 Abditibacteriaceae bacterium | reverse complement strand
CAAAAGTTATACCGATTTAAAAGCCAATCAAGATTTCGGACAATTACAAAAAGAAATAGGCAAAACTGCATTGCGCAAGCGTGCCACTCTTATAACACCAACGTGCGCGAACTCAATAACGCCGTTGAGGTGTCCCCGTCCAATACCGTTGCGAGCATCGGCGCCTTCCAGGGCGCCGAATACTTTAAAATCGAAGAAGCTGAAGCGCGCGGCCCGGTCAAAGTGAAGTTTTAAAAGGAATGATTGGAATGTCTCGCGCTTTCAAACACATCCGAAATAAAGATTACTCGCAATGGTCAACTGAGCGACTGCAAGAGCAGATTCTTTACTACGAACGTATGGAAATGACGGTTAAAGACGCGAAATCGCGCCGCACCTGGCAGCACACCAAACAGCAAATGGAAGTTGCGCTTGCCAAACGATTGGAACAAAGCAACAATGAGTAAAACAAGTAAAAGAGGTTGTTTGCTATCGAAACGAGAAACACCCCGCTTCTCTACACGAAGCGGGGTGTTTTCGTTTTTGTTGACAGCGACTATTTAGCGTAAGCTTTTTTCAACTCGCCGCCAGCAAAAACGATGGCTTGTTTGGCTTTGTTGACAACAGCGCCCATGCCGAAGAATTCGTGAGTGACACCTGTGTAAAGCATCTCTTTGGTGGGAATGCCGGCCTTGCGCAGCTTGGCGGCATACATCTGCCCTTCGGAGAGCAACGGATCAATTTCGGCTAAGACAATAGTCGCGGGCGGCAGGCCTTTGACGTTGCCGTTAAGCACCGACATATAGGGGTGCTTGCCCTGTGCCGGGCTTTTCAATTCATGTTTGCCGAACCATTTCAGTGTCGGCACATTCAGCGGCTTGGCGTCCCAGTTTGCGCGGTAAGACGGCGTAATTTTGCCGATTTGCGCGACGGGATAAACCAACAGTTGGTGAATTGGCATCATGCCTTTGCGGTCGCGCGCCATCATGCAAACGGCGGTTGCCATGTTGCCGCCCGCGCTTTCTCCGGCAATAGCGACGCGCTTGGGGTCGCCGCCCCAGCCTTGAACATTCTTCATCAGCCATTGCGTAGCGGCATAGCTTTCTTCGTGCGCGCTGGGGAACTTATGCTCCGGTGCGTAATGGTAGCCAACCGAAACCACCATCGCATTGGCGGCATTGCAAAGAGCGCGGGCCGAAGAATCGTAGGCTTGAATTGAAGCGATGACCCAGCCTCCGCCGTGAATATAAACCAAAACCGGAAACGGGCCTTCTCCTTTGGGCTTGTAAACGCGAACCGGAATCGGGCCAATTGGGCCAGGAATAGATTGCATCATCACGCTGCCCACAGCTTCGGGCGCGGTGCTTTTGCCCTGCTTTTGTAAAACACGCATGACGCCCACGCCGGGTAAAGGCTGGACGCGCGCCTGGGCCGGAGTTAACTTTTCAATTGGCTTGGGTTTGGTCTTCATCCACTCATCTAAAACGGCTTTCATTTGTGGATCAAGTTTGGCCTTCCAATTAGAAGACATAGGAGCAGCGGAGACGACTTGCGAAACGAGCGGAGTTGTCAGTAAGACACCAGCCAATAAGACACGAAACGTCATTTGAAATCCTTTAAATCTTTCAGAGTAAAACTTGTAGCGCCATCGGTTGGGTTTTATCATCGGGCCGATGGCGCTTAAGTTGTTACGGCTTCATCATTGGCTGGGGCAAGGTCTGCGGATCGGCGAAGAAAGGACGCACTTTTTCAATCACTGCGTTCATGGGAAGCGGCATTTCCATGTTGCGCGGCGTAGAGTTGCCTAAGTAGTGGCGAATCAAAGCGGCATGGCGTGTTTCGTTGCCGTAAATTGAAGCGGCAAAGTTCAGCGTATCCTGGCGGCGCACATTCTGGCCCTGACCGAGATAAGCGCTCACACCGGTTTCTTCCAACTCTGAAGACAACATTAAAAAGCCAATCGGCGAAATAAAAGCATTGTCGGGAAAAACAAAAGCCGGCTTGCTAATCGGCGTGCCGCCCAAAGAACGAATCGCATCGCTGACAGCTTGCACATGAGTGGTTTCATCGCGTTGTAAAATGCGGGCCAAATCTTTGACGCGGCCTCGCAAGTAAGGACGTGCGTTATCAGCCTGCACGGCACGGTTATAAAAGTCGGCTTCGAGATATTCTAAAGCTAAGGCGTAATTCAGAATGGCTACGTCGTTTTGCTCTCTGGGGCCGGCGTTTGCCGCTTGCTTGATAACAGCCGTGCGTGGAATGCCCATTTCATTGCGCGGCGTCAGGTCATTTATCCTGGCCATGCGCATTCGGGTTTTTTCACTCATCATGTTGCCTTGCATATTGTCTTGCATGGCGCCGCCCTGTGAAGTGCCGCCTTGCGATTGCGCTGAAACCTGACGCTTGCCGGCCAAGCCTCCTAATAAAGCTGCGCCTAATAAAACGCCGGTTTGCTTGAAAGCGGCGCGGCGTTCGTTGGCGATTTCATTCACTGTTTCTTCTGATTGTTGATTAAGATTCTGTTCGTTCATGAGAATTAGCCTTCCTGTTGCTTGCCGCCTTTAAAGCCATAGCCGCTGAGTTTTCTGCCAATAACCTGCGCGGAAACCTGATTTTCAAAGGAAAATGGCACCGGGTCGAGACCGGCCACTTCGCGTAACACAGCCAGATGCCGCCCATCTACGCCAGCGACAGCGGCAGCGGGCGATAGTAAGTTGCTGGTAATCAAATGCACCGCGCCGTGATACGCCGAAACGCATAGTTCTTTCAGTTCAACGGCAGCCGGGAGCAGCATGTCCTTGTCTTCAAAGGCGCCGGCAGGAAAGGTGAACCGGCGCGGGCGGCGCGAAGCGCTGGTCTGGAGCGTTCTACGAGAACCGCCATTGCGCGTGGCCTGCAATTGGGTTAATTCATCAAGAAATTCAAAATGCGCGCGGTCTTGTGCGGCAATTTCGTAAATCAAGTTGCGCGCTCGTGGTTCGAGCATCTTGCCCGCTCTGGAGATCGAAGCGCGCTCAAAGAAATCGGCTTGTAACTCTTCCATCTCATGCGCGAAGTTCAGCACAACGGGATTGAAATCATACAATTTACTGAGAAAGTCCAGAATGTCCGCCTGGGCTTTGCCGGGCGCTAAGGTAGTTCCAGCGGCCAGCACGCCGCCCGCACAGAGAGTGCGAATTAAAAACGCGCGGCGCGACAGTTCATGCGCTTCAGGCGTTGAGGCGCAGGCGTTTTCAGACGCCCTTGCATCGGAAGCAGAATACGATGTAGATTGAGCCATAATGCTCGTCTCCCTAAAAAATTTGCGCCAAAATCAACAGACTTTTCCTTAATATTTACATCAGGGATAACATCTGGCGCGGCGCTCGGCTTTTGCAAAGCCAAAGCCGTTGGAAGGAAAGAGTTGTCACTTTTGACCCCGGCAAGAAGTTTTTTCGCAAAATGACCAGAGACTGGACAAAAAGTGAACACCAATTTTACAGTTGGGGCCGTTTTTATCAATTAGTCGCGTGCTTCTCCTTGAACTTTACACAGGCCAGTAGCGGCTCCGGTAAAATGGAAGCGTTCGACGTTTTACTTCAAAACCAAGGAAATTTATTTCATGCGTTCTAAATCACAACGCCGCAAGGCCAATGAAGGTTTGTTGGGTCGTCCGGTTAGCACTGTTCCCGTCAATGAATGTGCTTCGATGCATGAGGCGTTTACGGCTTTGCCGCGCGCGTGCGGCGCGACCAACTTATCAACCGCTTATCGCATTTTGTATCAGGCGATTATTGAAGAAGTGCCTTTGGTTCTCTCCATTTCGGGCATTGGTTCGTTATCGAATCAGACGCGCTTCTGGATTAATTCAATGGTGGAAGCCGGCTATATCGCTGTCATTTCCACAACGGATGCCCTGGTTTATCACGATGGACACGATGCCTTACGCCAGACGCCGCGCGGGCGCAAAGTGGAGCGTCCGGTGCGTGAAGTTAATCCGGCTGGCGATGACGGGGTTTATCGGGATAATCGCATCATTCGCGTTTACGATGTGGGTTTCAAAGAAGAGATCCTCGAAGAGCAAGACCGCGTAACGCGCTGGCTATTTCAACAGCCGGAGTTTCAACACACGATGACAACGACCGAGCGCAATTACCGCATGGGCAAACTGTTCGATGCTCTTGAACAAGTGCGCGGCGTGGAGTCAGGTCTGGTTTCGACATGCTACAAAAACGGCGTGCCCATATTCATCGGTGCGCCGGGTGATGGTTCTAACTCTTTAGGCATGTTACCGCTGCGCTTGAATGATGAATTGCACGGCGAAAAATTCAGTTTTAACTACGACACACTGGGCGATGTGATGGAAGCCTGCGCTTATCATTTCTGGGGATTGTTCAGCAATCCCATCAATGAATTGGGCATTCTTATTATGGGTGGTGGCGTGCCTAAAAACTTCGCGCTGCAACCGGAGCCGTCGCTGTTGCAAAACTTCATGCTCGATGAAGGTAAGCATACGGTGCGCGGCTATAAATACGATTTGCAAATTACCTCGGCGCCGGTCAGTGATGGCTCGCTTTCTTCGTGCCCGCCTGCTGAAGCCGTCAGTTGGGGCAAA
>DASWNL010000002.1:0-4427 GCA_036399215.1 Abditibacteriaceae bacterium | reverse complement strand
ACCTTCATGTCAGACAGCCTGGTGCCCCGAAAAGGGTAAACATTACCTGGTTCATCAGGATTAGGAGCATAATGCTTCTGTTCTTCATCGAAATCGGCCTCACTACGATAATTAAAGCTGGTGCCACCATGCTCCATTAAGAGGCAGGGCCAGGCCAAACTTTGTTTTAGACCTTTGTTGTTACCTTCGGCTAACGCCTGCCAATATTGTTCAACAGCTTTGGCCGCCTGCTTCGTGTCGTCAACTCTCTGTTCAGCCAAGACAAAAACTGAGCCAGCCGCGATGACAATAGCACCGATAGATGCCATTTGGAACAGTGAGCTAATCTTTTTCTTCATTGGTGCCTCCAACTAAATTGATTTCATTGTAACAGGCAACCAGGCCGGGATGCACTTCACTGCTCTTTCGATTTACAAAAAGTTTGGTTGCCATAAGTTTTAGATAAGCCTGATACTTGGAAACAATGAACCCTTACCAATTGCTTGATTACGATACATGGGCTACGGGCAGGTTATTGGAAGCGGTAGAAGCTTTATCGCCAGAACAGTTTGTTCAAGAGTTTGCCGGATCGCTTTCCTCCGTTCGCCAGCAATTCGTTCACCTGCTGTCGGTCGCAGATCGTTACCGTGCCCGTCTGGCGCAAGATATAGTGCCCGATGTCTTACCGGAAAACTTTGCAACACCTCAAGACCTGATTACCTATGAAGCGCAGGTGCGCCGCCGGCTCAATGACTTTATTACAGAACTTGATGAAGAGCGCCTGGGACGAGTTGTAGAACACGTGACCAGAAAAGGTGCATTTCGGGCCACGGTTTGGCAAACACTCCAACACATGGTTAATCATGCGACCTATCATCGTGGACAGGTGGCCTGTTTACTAAAGTTGCACGGGGTGGACTTCGCTGACACCGATTTCATTATCTGGATCAAACAAACTAATGAAATCCGCCGTCTTTCGTCTGAATAACGGCGAATGTGTGTATTATTCTTCGTAGAGAATTTAGCAGGTGATCACATTCAACTAGCTTGCCTGGGCGGGGCAAACGAGATCAGAAACCTGGTCATGTGTTGTAACCGCTATAATGGTGAAAAGGGAATCGCCCTACCCCGCCCTCATTGGTTTTTGGACGATTCCAGTCTGTAGTTAAAGTCACGGGGTAACAGCCTCTTCCCGTAATAGTTCAAGCCACAGCAGCAAAAGCATCCTTGTCGCACATAACTGTCAGGTTGTTGTGCAGCCAGAGAAATGACGCAGGGAAAATCGTGGAAATCGCCCCGCCCAAAAAGCGCTGCACCACATCTCGTTTGTGCGCTCCGCTGACCAGCAATAGAATTGTTTTTGATTGCAGGATGTCGGCCATGCCAAGAGTCATCCCATAACGCGGCTGTCTACTATGCGAAAGCATCGAATGCTTAAGCGACTGTTCGCTCAGCCGGGCGACATGGGTGTGTGGGCAAAGCTCATCGGCTGGCTCATTCAATGCGAGGTGTCCATTGGCTCCAAGACCCAGCACGCACAAGTCGATGGGACTTTGCCTTTCTAATTCGTCTTGGATGCGGCGGCATTCCAACACCGGATCAGCAGCATTGCTGCAAAACCCGATATATCGGTCTTCTGTGATACCAAGCGGCTGAATCAAATGGTGCTGCAAATACATCTCACAACTACCTTGGTCATCCATCGCAAGCCCGCCCCACTCATCCAACTTCAGAACACGCAGGTTATCAAACATATTTTGCTCATGCTTGAGTTGTGCCGCGAGAAGGTTATAGGTCTGGGTCGGAGTTTCTCCCGTAGCAGCGCATAGTAGCAGCGATGGATTGGCTTGAAGCTGACCCATGATGAAGCTCGCAGCACTTCGACTCAAACTTTCGTAATCAGGATAAATAAGGAAATTAATTGTAACCCCTGCGAATCAGAGCACTGGCGGGTCGAAAAGCATTGTCGGGTGAAGCGAAGAATTTAGGCTTGAGCTTTTCGCCACAAATCGTAAGGTTTGGCAGCACCCGTTGCAAAAGGCAGTTCAACCTTGCAGCCCCGCTGTGCCGATTCATACGCCGCAAAGAGCACTTCAAGAACGGCACGGCCATCTTCGCCGGTGACAAGGGGTTGCTTATTATGTCGGACGCAATCAACGAAGTGCTTCATTTCCTGTGGAAAACCGTAATTCCAGGCTTCCTCGTAAATCGTGAATGACCATCCCTGGGTCGAACCGGCCTTTTCCACGGCGTAGTCATAACCCACCGCACTGTAAGTTTCGATGGCATTTCCATGCAACAGGTCGGCATACGCCACTCCTTTGGAGCCATGGACTTCGGCGCGATCATCCATCCCTCCCGGCTTTGTCCAACTTTCTTCGGCCATCGCCATTACACCATTTTCAAATTCAAGAATGAGAATCGAGTTGTCATCGCCTTTGGTTTTATCCGCATGAACGTAAGTGCCCATCTGGGCATAAACGGAACGAATCTTGGGCCGGTTCAGCATCCAGCGGAAAAACTCAATGGCGTGACAACCCAGGTCTACTGTGACGCCGCCGCCGGAGCGTTCAACGTCCCAGAAATGAGGCGCGTGTGGGCCATCATGTTTTTCCGATTGCTTGATCAACACAGGGTCACCAAGCGCGCCGCTGTCCAGAAGTTGTTTGAGACGGACGTATTTTGGCGCGAAGCATAACTCCTCGGCATACATCAACTTCACTCCAGCCCGTTTGCAGGAGTCGATCATTAGGTCGGCCTCCGCCAGGTTCATGCAAAGTGGCTTTTCACAGATAACATGCTTGCCGGCGGCTGCCGCATCAACGGTCATAGCACAATGGAGAAAATTCGGCGCTCCAACTACGACGAGATCAATCTCATCTACTTCCAGCATCTTTCGGTAATCAGTGAAGTAGTGCGGAATTTTGAATCGCTCAGCAAAACTCTTGGCGTGGTTGGTGGATGGAGAGGCAACCGCGAGAAGTTCTGCATCAGGGCACTGCTGAAAGGCTTCCGCATGAATAGACGAAACAAATTGCGAACCAATCAAACCAACTCTCACAGGATTGTTCATTTTGTATTCTCTCAATGCTATTGCAGGGCCACTTTGACGCTTTTGGATTTGCCTTGGAGCGCAATGCAAAAGTCATCGCTGTCAGTATCGGAATTAATCGTGAGGCCGTAAACGCCGTTTGCCATAAATCCTTATTGGCCACAGAATTAGGGACGGATAGTTTCATCTGCGTCGCTTTATCAAAAAGCACGGCCTTACTTTTAAAAACGCATTTGAATTGATGCCTGCTTTAGTGATGGAGAATAGCTAAGGCACTAATGCTGATTCAAACCTGCATAAGTTAGAATAGAAGCCATCATGCTACGCAGGCTACGAAGTTCAAATCGCATCTGGTGCCTTGCCGTAGCCTGGGCCTTGGTGATCTTTCTTACTTCCAGCACCTTTATCGAGCGTCAGGTTTTTATTAATTTCGTTAAGCAGTTCATTCCAGAGGGTGTGCCACGGCACCTGTGGATTGGCTTTTGGAGCGGATTCGGCATCTTTGTCATCAAAGCGTATCATGTCGCCGAATATGCCTTACTCACTTACCTACTATTTTTAGTTTTTGTAAACCGCGTCAGCAAAAACTACTGGCAGGCTCTTATTATCGCCGCCATCATCTCTCTGCTGTATGCCGTGTCTGATGAGTGGCATCAAACATTTATTCCGGGTCGTGGGGGCACGTGGGTTGATGTGGTTATTGACTGTGGCGGCATCTCTTTTACTATCGCTTTTATTATGAGGAAGACAAAGCGGCAAAGCCAAATTCAGCAAATCAACCATGTCTAACCTCAAGACAATAATAACCTTACATCTAACTGAGCAGCAATGCCGATTCTATCTTGCGTATGTAATGCCATCACTGTCATGTTTTGCCTGCGGACTTTCGGCATTGAGGCATGATTGCTAAGGCGTTGGACGAGGGGATTATTCTGCCTAACTGAAGGGAATTAGTTTGGGAGTAAACCTTGTAAAATAAGAAAACAATAGGAAAGAGACTATGTTTATCGAAGTGACGTTGGAAGTTGAATCGCAACAGCCTGTAAAAGCGTGGGTAAATCTATCGCGCTTTGCCGTGATTAGTCTGGTTCTTGATCCTCATGGCAATGAGGTCGTCGCCGTCCTCTTTATGGAAATAGGAAGCAACTCTTTAAACATTACCGTCCCCGAAGAAGTAGCCAAAATCAAGGCATGGCTCCAGGTGCAGGAGGGCAATGGGCTAACATCATTTGCTCAAACTTCCCGCATATCGCGTGGGCGGAATAATTGAATAATTGACGAGCAACCGTGAGCAATTACAAGTGGCTTTGACGTGCCGCTACTTGTGGCGCAATACTTTAGCGGAAGTGAGATGGACAAATAAAAGCGCCGGGCTTCTCGAAAGAAGCCCGGCGCT
>DASWNL010000001.1:0-4494 GCA_036399215.1 Abditibacteriaceae bacterium | reverse complement strand
CCAATTTCTTTGAGCTTCTGACTTGTTGAGCGCACAGGTAACGGCGGTTCATCCATACCAGAATGCGGCTGAAACATGCCGCCATCGTAATAGAATAAAGCGATAATCATACAAAATCCAAATATGAAAATCATAAATGCCAATCCGCCCACAACGCTCATCAGAGTTAAAGCACGCCTACGCATCAGCCAGGTGATTTCATGAATAAACAAAGCGAGCAGGCTGGCTGCTAAAAATGCGTAGAGAATTGACACCATAGCCTCTAACCCACATCCACCGCCAGAGAATCAGTTTCCAGTGGCCCAATCGCTGTTAAGTTCATCAATTTGGCATCGAACATTTCGTTGGCGACTTGATGAATATCATCGGGTGTGACGGCCATGATGTCGGCTAAAACTTGTTCGGTTGACCGCTGATGGCCAAAGTAGAGTTCATTACGCGCGATGCGGCTCATCTGGGCGCTGCTGCTTTCTTCGGCCAGCAAAATGTTGGCGCGGGCCAGTTGCAGGGCACGTTTCCATTCGGCGCGTGTCACGCCGCTCTTCTTGACCTTGCGCAGTTCGTTGCCAATGAGCGCCACGGCCTTTTGCGCATCGGCAGCAGCCAGGCTGGCTTCAACGGCCCAGAATCCGCCTTTGCGATAGTTGGCTGTCAGGCCGCCAATCGAATAGCATAATCCACGCTTTTCGCGTAACTCCTGCCATAAACGCGATGAATAGCCGCCGGTCATGATGGTATCCAGTGTCCAGGCCGCAAAACGACGCGCATCGTCATGCGCATACGATTTGGTGCCACACATCAGATGCACTTGTTCGGTATCGCGCGGCACAATTTCACGGTGCGCTTTAATAGCCGGAATCGGCGGCTGGCGGCGCGCCGGATCTTTGTTTTCCGGTGCTAAGCCCGACAACAGTTTCTCCGCTCGCTTCACGATGTCCTCGTGCTTAATCTGCCCGACAGCAGTGACCACAACATTCTTCGGCGTGTAATGCGTTTGCATGAAACGGCGCACATCAGCGGAACGAAAATTCGCCACACTTTGCGGGGTGCCTAAAATGGAGCGTCCCCAACGCGAGCGCGGCCAGATATTTTGCGAAAACAGTTCGCCCACCAAATCTTCCGGGTCGTCCTGCACGCCCTTGATCTCTTCGATAATCACGCCTTTTTCCAGTTCCAGATCATCTTCATTCAGGCGCGGGCTGGTTGCCATGTCGCACAATAAGTCCATCGCAACCGGCAGATGCTCGTCCAAAACCTTAACGTGATAGCATACATGCTCGCGATCAGTAAAAGCGTTCATCTGCCCGCCGATGGAGTCCATCAGCGCTGCGATTTTTTGAGCATCGCGCTTGTGCGTGCCCTTAAAAACCAGATGCTCCAGCAGATGCGCCAAACCGCGCTCGTTGTCGCGCTCGTAAACCGCGCCGGCTTCTATCCATAAACCCAAAGTCACGCTGCGCACTTCAGGATGATATTCGGTTAAAACGCGCAAGCCATTTGGCAAAGTCGTTTTTTGAAATTGAGAGTTATTCATGAAAGCAAAAGGGCAAGCCGCGCCTGCGGCCTGCCCTATAATTGTAAAAGGCCTTAGCTCTTAGTTTAGCCTTCGCCGCCCTCGCTACCGCCACCACCGCGTGGGCCACCAAAACCACCGCGCCCGCCGCGATCTCCACCGCCACGCGGGCCGCCGAAACCGCCACGTCCACCGCGATCTCCACCTCGGTCGCCACCGCGATCTCCGCCGCGTGGGCCGCCAAAGCCGCCTCCAGGACGTCCACCACGGTCGCCGCCGCGATCTCCACCACGATCACCACGAGGCCCGCCTTCTCCGCGTGGTTCACGCGGACGTTCGACGTAGCCTTCAGGCTTTTCGAGCAACGCTTTGCGGCTCAGGTTTACGCGGCCCTGATCGTCAATTTCGCTGACGCGCACTTTAACCTCGTCGCCGATGTTAAGCACATCTTCTACGCTATTCACGAAATCCCAGGCCAGGTCGGAGATGCGAATTAAGCCTTCTTTGCCAGGCAGGATTTCGACGAAAGCGCCGAAGTTCATCAGGCGCGTTACTTTGCCGTTATATTCTTCGCCGATTTCAATTTCGCGCGTCATATCGGTGATGATTTTGGCCGCCTCTTCGCCACCTGCCGCCTGAGCCGAGGTGATGAAAACGGTGCCGTCATCTTCGATGTCAATCTTGGCTCCGGTGCGCTCCACAATGCTGCGAATCGTCTTGCCGCCCGGTCCAATCACTTCGCCGATGCGCTCAACCGGAATCGTCACCGTCAAAATGCGCGGCGCGTGCTGTGACAATTCAGAGCGCGGAGTTTCAATAGCGCTCTTGATAGTTTGAAGAATCTGCAAGCGCGCATCACGGGCCTGTGTAAACACTTCACGCATCATATCAAGGGGCAGAAAGTCGGCTTTGGTGTCCAACTGAATGGCCGTGATGCCTTCTTCGGTGCCAGCCACTTTGAAGTCCATATCGCCATAGAAATCTTCCATGCCGATGATGTCGGTGAGTAGCACCCGCTTGGATGGGTCTTCCTCATCCAATATCAGACCAATCGAAATGCCGGCGACGGGCGCAGCAATCGGCACACCGGCATCCATTAAGGCCAGTGTGGAGCCGCAGACCGAAGCCATCGAAGTTGAGCCGTTGGAGGACAAAATTTCGCTGACCAAACGAAGCGTGTATGGAAAGTCTTTTTGCGTTGGTAAAACCGGCACGAGAGCTTTTTCGGCCAAAGCGCCGTGTCCGATTTCGCGCCGTCCTGGTGCGCGCATCGGCTTGGCTTCGCCCACCGAATAGGGCGGGAAGTTGTAATGATGCAAATAGCGCTTCTTTTCTTCGACTTCGGCTAAGGAATCAATAATTTTTTCATCGCCCGGAGAACCTAACGTCGCAATGGTCAGAACCTGCGTTTCGCCACGCTGGAACAAACCAGTGCCATGCGTGCGCGGCAAAATGCCCACTTTCGCGCCCAGTTGGCGCAGATCGCCGGGGCCGCGACCGTCGGGCCGTTTGCCTTCGCCTAAAATGCCCTGCCGGGTGTATTTTTTGGCGAGCTTTTCAATGGCGGCGCCAATAAATGAGGCTTCATCGCCCAACTCTTCGGCCAGGCCTTCTTTGGCTTCGTTGCGTAGATTATCCAGTGCCACGTTGCGCTCACCTTTCATCGGGGTGAGAACGGCGCTTTTGAGGGCGTCACCAAAACGCGCCTGCACGGCTGCTATAACGGCTTCGGGCACGGTGCGCTTCAGCATTTCGGTTTTGGCCTTGCCGACTTTTTCGCGCAGTTGATTTTGTAACTCAATCAGCGATTGATTGACGCGATGCGCCAGTTCAATAGCCTGGGCCATGGTTTCTTCGTCAATCTGCTGGCCACCGGCCTCGATCATCATCACGCCTTCACTACTGGACGAAACTACCAGTTCCAACTGGCCGTTTTCGATTTGTTCGTGCGTGGGATTGACAACAAGGTCGCCGTCCACCATGCCGATTTTAATGCCGGCAATCGGGCCTTCAAACGGAATGTCGCTGATAAGTAAGGCGGCAGAAGCGCCAATCAGGCCGGGAATATCCGGCTCATTTTCACCATCAACGGCGAATGTAGTAATGACGACCTGCACATCATTAACCGCATCTTTGGGAAAGCGAGGACGAATGCTGCGGTCGATTAAGCGGCCATTCAAAATCGCATCTTCGCCGGGACGCGTTTCGCGACGCACGAAGCGACTGCCGGGAATGCGACCGGCGGCATACATGCGCTCTTCAAAATCAACAGTCAGCGGAAAAAAGTCAATGCCGGGGCGCGGCGAAGTAGCCATGGTCGCCGTTACCAAAACCACGGTATCGCCGTAGCGCACCGTGACGCTGCCATTGGCCTGGGCGGCAAAGCTGCCTGTTTCAATTGTGAGTGTGCGTCCCGCCAAGTCCAGCGAGACGGCTTCAGTTTGTATTCCCATTCTCATCCTTTAAAGAGACTGATACACCAGCCTCCAATGACAAAAGCCGCCAGACAGGTGAGCGCGGACAATCAAGCGAGGCTTTGAATCACTTGATGTCCGGCGCAATCACGAGTTGGCGGCTTGGTGTGCGGTTTTAGCGGCGCAGGCCGAGTTTTCCAATGATTTCGCGGTAGCGCGCGACATCCTGATTGGCAACGTAACGCAGCAGACGGCGACGTTGTCCGACCATGCGCAGCAGCCCCAGGCGCGAAGCGTGGTCTTTCTTATGCGTTTTTAAATGCGCAGTCAGTTCAGTAATGCGGCTGGTCAAAAGCGCAATTTGCACTTCTGGAGAGCCGGTATCCGTATCGTGTTTCTGATGTGTCTGAATCACGTCGTTCTTCATGCGTTCGGCAACACTCATTTTGCTTCTTATTCCTCGACTTTTATCAATTTTTATCCAACTAAGCCTAACAAAAGCCATGAATTGGGGCAAGCAATGTATCTGGTCAGCGAGTTATTTGCTGTTTCGATAATCTTCACGCG